>CAYSZJ010000111.1:0-15067 GCA_964435435.1 uncultured archaeon | reverse complement strand
TTCCATTGGGTTTCCATAAATTTTGGGATACCAGAGCTATCTCGAGGTCCTACAACTACAAAAGCGTTAGCTTCATCTTCTAAAGCTCCACTTAACCGAGCAGCCATGCCAGGAATAATAAGAATTCGATGGTTAACTTTGTCAAAAGCTCCAAATTCTTTTGCTGCTTCAGCTATACTACCAGCATTAAATTGACCACCAGCAACAGCGCTTTCAATTCCTATCCCCTCACTATCAACTACTAAGAGCCAACAATTCAAATTTGCACCCTTCAAATCTTGTTCTACTGGGATTTTTGTCATCCTATAATTGCTTGTAACAAATATAGGTGCCATATCCTCTGGTTCTCCTATCTTATAAAGTCCAGGATCAACAGCAGGATAAATTCGAGGATCTGAAAATACACTTTGACGCAAAGTCATTAAAGCTAGAAGAGCCCAGATTTCTTCTTTCTTCTTCCCTGTGTGTAAAACAATCAGATTTGTATCAATAGATTCCATCATTGCACCCATTATTAATTCTTGATATTGATGTTCCCAAAGTTTTTTATCATCACTTATATCCATTAGACTCCAGTAAGAAGCTGGAACCCCCATTACAGGCCAACCAGCGTTTACATCTTCTTTATTTATAGCAGCAGTCCTTAATTGTATAATATTATCATAAGTTATTGAAAGATTACCAGAGCCATAATAGGTTCCTGAATCCAAAACTATCTCTTTAACACCTAACTTTTGCAAGGTAGCACTTAAAGAGATTAATTCATCTAAATTATTAGAAAAAATTGCGACAGGTAAACCATTCTGCACAGCAAATTTACCAATTTGTTCCCATGTAACTTTCGTAATAGCATATAATAATGGCTTTTTATCTTTAATCTCTTCAGCACCAGCTAGTAATATATCCGCATTAAAACTACAAAGCATTATGGGAAGATTGGAAATTTCAGTAATTTTCTTAGCTGCTAATTTAAATTGATCAGCATCTCCAGAAACATTCCTTAAAGCAATTCCATCCAGAGTAAGTACATCACCAATTCTTTCTATTTTAAGATCAGTAAGATATTTAACAGTTTCTTCTAAATCCGGGTCATCATCAGCGATTTCCATAAAAATTGCCGTTTGATTATAATAAGTAAGCTGATGCCGCATTAATACCTCTTCTCCTCCAACTGTAACTGCCCGATCTCCAGTTCCAATTATAACTGGTTTCTGAGGTGGTGTAATAAGTGTAATAAGCTTTTTTCGCTTTTTTGCTTGTTTAGGATCCTGCATTAAATGAGAACAGTCTTGTACTCTAATCTTTCTTTCGAGGATGTCAGTTGCGAACGCCATACATGTGTCATATCCACAATCTTTACAATTTGATTTGTCCAAAAGAGCATAAATTTCTAACGGACTTGGTCTAGCCATTTTATCAACCTTTTTAAAATTCTTTTTTACTCTATAGAAAATATTCAATAAGTATGTGTAATCTAATTGTAAACTGAATTAAAAATTTGGTTTTTTCCAAACTATGATAACTTCAACCCCTCTTATCAAGATTTAATTCCTAAAGTGAAGTTTTAGAAAATTATTAAAAAATTTTCGAATTTAATTAGTTAATGGTTAAGGATCAAAATCACTTTGCAGATCTTCATTCTTTATTTTATCCTAAACATATTGCATTTATTGGAGCATCAGAAAGCTCAGCTTTAGGTTCAATGTTATATTTGAACTCCTTTAAAGAATCTATATGGTCGGATACTTTTTATCCCGTTAATCCAAAACATGAGAAAATATTAGATTGGAAATGTTATCACTCTGTTTTAGATGTTCCCTATCCCATAGATACAGCCTATATCTCATTAAAACCTGAATTTATATCAAAAGCTTTAAGAGAATGCGTAAAGAGAACGATTAAGTGGGTAATTATTTATGCATCTGGATTTTCTGAAACAAGAGACCCTAAAGGGAGAGAATTAGAGAAAGAATTATTGGAAATAATTAAAAATACAAATACAAGAATAATTGGACCTAATTGTTTGGGCCCTTTTAATGCTGAAATTGGAATGATATTTTCATATGCTTCTCAAAAAGGTAATCTTGGAGGTGTATCTTTCATGTCACAATCGGGGGGACATTTAACTCAATTATTTGATGTTGGATATAAACGAGATATTAGATTCAATCTAGGTGTTAGTTTTGGCAATCAGATAGATATGAATTGTGTAGATTTCATAAAATATTTTCGTAATAATCAAAAAACAAAATTGATTGCCGCATATTTAGAATCTTTTGGTTCAGCAACAGGCAGAGAATTATTTTCAGAGCTTAAAAAAACAACGAAAAGAAAACCTGTGATTTTATGGAAGGGAGGATATACGAAAGAGGGCATAAGAGCCGCTTTTTCACATACTGGTGCTATAGTTTCGGATATAGATCTATGGGAAGCTATGACTAAGCAAACTGGGACAGTTTTAGTGAAAGATAATGAGCAATTTTGGAATGCAATTAAAACTTTTGAATTACTTTATCCCAATTATCTTCCTAGAGGAAGAAATATTGGAATTATAACTCCTGGCGGGGGAGCGTCTGTTAATTTGACCGATTTGTTTGCTAATCAAAACTTTAAAGTTCCAATTTTAACATTAGAATCTCAATCTAAAATTGCAGATATTCTTCCAGATGTAAATGTTAACATTAGAAATCCCGTTGATCTTGGTGCTTCAGGCTTTATATTGGATATTTTTACAAAATGTATTAAGGTTGTGGCTAAAGATCCTAAAATTGATATCATTATTACATCTTTATGGCCAGATCATATATATCGTCATGCTTTTAAGAGAATACTTGAAATCCGTGATCTAACCTCAAAACCACTTGCTCTCTGTCTACCAACTATGGCTGATGACGGGATCCTAGCAAAAAGGTTTGATTCAGCAAAAAAAATATTACATGATAAAAGAGCTTTATATTTCTTTTCATTAAGAGATGCTGCTCGGAGTATGGCATTTATTTGTCAATTTTCTGAATTTTTGAAATCCCATAAAGCAATTTACTCTTAAGCTAGAAACTATAGAATAAAATCATCATATCTTTTATTTTTATGATGAATATATATACATTCACTAAACTATTTTTTAAAAAAAATAGATAAGAAGGAAAACAAAATTCAAAATTTTAAGAGAAGAAGATAGTTAAAGGCGAAATCCAAGGTAAGATTTTAAATTTTGTATCTCTTCCTACTTATGGTTCTAAATTTAAGTATAAAAATCCTAATATAATTTGGATTAAAATCTTCATAATATAGAAACTTAGTTAATTACATATGTATACTAATAAAGCATTCAAATCGATACTCTTAACTTAATCTAAATTAAATCTCGTCTTAAAATAATGTAAAAATATAACCACTTCCTTATTTGATATCATATTTAAAAAACTCTTCGGAGGAAATTGTACCCTAAGTAATTCGGCAACTTAATTTATTAGATCAGAGTTTTACTAGTATTTTCCTCAATTGACTTTCATGTCAGTGATCCACGAAATCGAAATTTTGTGATAATCAAATTTTATCAATTAGAGAAAAATGCTCCTACTCTCCGATTTCACCAATGAGGAAAATATTTTTAAGTGTTACTCCTTATTATTTTTTCTTAATCAACTCAAAATAATAAGAAAATACTACATATCTAAAATAATATTAGACACTTTTTAAAGTTTACATGGACGAGGGAAAAAATATCCAGAGTTAGGCAAGACAAGATTTATTCCTCCAACTTTTATAGTTGGAGGATAACTCTTTTTATTTATTCATTAAAATTTTAAACAATATAATAGTTCTGGTTAAAAATGTTATCCAATCGATATAGTTTGGGTGTATGCTTTTCTATAAAACTAATGAGTAATATTTAATGCTGAAATTATTTAATTTCAATTTTTCATTTCAAAAGTAAGTAAAAAAAATAATATGTTTTTAAAATTTAAGTACCAATCTAATAATATTCAGTCTTGAATATCATTAAGGCGAAAAAGTTGTAGAAAACTATATTTATTAGACAACTTAATGCAGTATAAGCTATAATTACTTGAAATGATAACCATCCATATGTTGTCCCTAATGTATTACTAAATGTTTGATTTAAGAATGCCCCAATTATTGCTACTACACTACTAATAATGGCAGTTAAAAGCCAACCACTGAAACATTGCAATTTAGATTCTCCAAAGTGACCAGCTAGAATAGCGGCTACCAAAGGTGCGATTAAATATCCGAGTCCTAAAAGTAAATTATCCATGTTATTATTTAATAAAGGATCTATTACCAGCCAATTTAAATTATAAAAAGGAATACTCACAATAGGACCAAATAAGTAATATAAAATCATTAAAGGATCTGCTCGAATGGTAGATAAAAGATCATCAAGCCCTAACAAATAATATAAAACAGCAAATATAAAATTTAATCCAACAAAAGCTGCCAAGCTTAGCAAAAATGCTTTACCAAACCCCATTTTACTCAAGTTCTTTAATTTGTTTATTTAATTTTATTATGAAAATGTAAGATTCGATTTTATTTGATATATAAAAAATTAGCTTTTTAAATTTTAGGGTAATCAGAATTGAAATTATCCTTTATTTTACAATATATTAATTTTGTCAACCTTTCAAATTTAAATACTTTTCTTCTGTTATTATATTGAGAAAGCTATGAGAAATAAGGAGCACTTTACCCTTGGGAAACTTAAACATAAATATTTATCAGATTTACTTTCAAATCTAGAAATTCAAGATAATAGAGTAATTATGGGCTCTAAAATTGGAGAAGATGCTGCTGTGATTGACATTCCTGGTGAAAATTATCTAGTTGCAAAAACAGATCCTATTACATTTGCGACAGACCAAATTGGATATTATGTAGTAAATATTAATGTAAATGATCTAGTTTGTACAGGAGCTAAACCTAAATGGTTTCAATCTACAATATTATTGCCTGAAGAAAATACAACAGATGAATTAGTTAAAGTTATATTCACAGATATCCATAATACTTGTAAATCTATGGGAATTACTGTTATTGGAGGCCATACAGAAATTACTCCAAACCTTGATCGACCTTTAATAATTGGTTCATTATTAGGAGAAGTCAAGAAAGAAAAGCTAGTGCTTACTTCTGGCGCTGAACCAGGAGATGCACTTATTTTAACCAAAGGTATATTCATTGAAGGGACTTGTATTATTGGGAGAGATAAACAAAATGAATTACTAAAACATAATTATGATGATAGCTTTATAGAAAGATGTAAAAATTATCTTTATAAACCTGGTATCAGTGTTTATAAGGAAGCGTTATTAGCAAATGAACATTTTCAAATAAATGCCATACACGACCCCACCGAAGGGGGAATTTATACTGCTATAGCTGAAATGACTATCGCTTCAAATACAGGAGCTTTAATTGAAGAAGAGAAAATAATTATTTTACCAGAACCAAAAATTTTAAGTAAGATTTTTGATCTTAATCCTTATAATACAATATCATCTGGATCATTATTAATTGCTGTGAATCAAAAAGATTCATCTAATTTAATTGATCTATTAAGAAAAAATAAAATACTTTCAGAGCAAATTGGTAACTTTGTTTCTAAAGATAAAGGTTTGAAAGTTAAGAAATTAAATGGTAAAAAAATTTTTCTTAAATACTCAGAAACTGACGAAATTACAAAAATTTTCTAAATAAATTTCAAATTTAATTTATTCCATAAAATCGTCATATTTAGTTGACCAATATTTTTATTTTTTAAATTTTATTTAATATTATATATAATCCTAAGAATTAAGGGTTGTTTAAATTTGAATATAATTTTTCTAATCAAATAAATGGTTAAAGTTGGTTAACATAGAATTACCTGAAATCTTAGATTTCTTGAAAGAACGAGTCAATGGAGAAGAATTTAACCTTAAATTAGAAACAAACATTTTCTCTGAAATTTTAAATAAAAAAAAAGAAGAGTATGAAGAATTTAAGAAAGCCATCAAATTAAAGTGGGATGATTTTAATCGTAAAAATAAAGAAAGGATTATAAAAAAAACTTTTACAACATTCTTCTATAAACATTTTCACGATTTTTTTAAATTTTTTATCTATAAATTTTTTGGATTTGATAAAAAATCATTGGAACTAGTTATTAAAGAAAAGATATCCGATAAAATATTATTTTTAGAATATAATTATTTTTTAACTCATGAAGAGGAAAATCATTTTGATAACACTTCTAAAAATTTAAAAGCAGGAATATTCTATAGCTTTTCATTTACTACAGGATATCTTTATTTTCTAATTAGACTCTTAGGTATGATAATTAGGAAAACGATTCAAGAAAAATTATTTATATTGCTTGATGGAGTTATAGTTAAAGAAGCAGAAAACAACAACACATTGAATTTTATGATAATTATAAAAGATAGTAATGATGAAATTTTCTATAGCTACTATAATATGGTTCTGTATTATTTTCTCAGACATTTCAAAGGAATTCCAGAAGATTATTATAATAAATTACTAGAGGGAAGAGAAAAACTATATCAAACAGCCATAGAAGAATATCCATATGCTAAAGAAAAATTAGTTGATTTATTATATTATTTTTACAAAAAATGTAATTTATTACAAAGTTTTTCACCTTTATTGGATTTTTTTAATTTTGTGGGCTCACGTGTAGAAGATTCTTTATTTTCTAAGGTAGAAACTATTAGAAAAGAGTTCCTTGCAAATTTAGATTATGGCATTGAGAAAAAGAATTCATTAATTAGATTTTTTGATTTTCTTGATAAAAAATCCACTTTATACTCTACATTTCAAGCAAATAATTTACCATCTCCAATATCACAGTTAAATCTTTTCTTATTATATATGAAGTATTATTTCGGGAGTGGGCTTGAAGCACTAGAAGTAAGTGATTTGCTTTTCTTACCAGCAATTTTTAAAAATACCTTAGATCAACACAATAAGAATGTGGATAATGTAATTGGAGCAAATTGTATTAATCAAATAAACAACTTTCTAAAATTTATTTCTGCTTTATCAAATACTGAGAATATTGATATCTTTTTCCAAAAAGTGTTTAAAAAGGATATTTCTCAATTAAATTATGGCTTTTTCAAGACATTCTTAAAAAGTTTTAATTCAAATTTTGCGATGAAAATCGAACAAGAAAATACACTTCTATCTGAAAATCAAGATAATACATCTTTTACTTTTAATATTATTGTAGACCATATATGTAGAATGCTTTATGTATTAATTGATAAGATCTTCCTTAGAACTACACCAGATGAAGCATCTGTTAATTTCATTGACCCTCGAAGTAGATATATTGGTAAAAATATTGCCTTAAGAGTTTTAGAACTATTCTTTTTTCAAGATATTAACTATTCTGATGACGTCTGGCCAGATTATATAATTAGCTTAAATAAAGAGTACATTAAAGAGGAATTAAAGAAATTTGAGGTTGTAGTACCTGAAACACACTTCTATACAGATGAAGAATTATTACAAATTATGCTTACTTATAATATTCAATCATTCTCTGATCAGCCCTTCTTCGAGGAATGGATAATATATGAAATTATTATACCTTTATATAATCTAATATCGAATATACATAGATCTGTAAAAAATCCCTCTAATGAAATTGAAGTTTATGAGAAATTAAGCGAGTTTTTCCTTTCAGATATTGAAGATAAAGAAATAATTAAGGATTTTAAAGTTATCTGTCAACAACTTGCTCCATTTTGGAAAGATTTTAAGTTTTAAACATAAGTAAATTTTATTATTTAATATTAAAAATTTTTAAGAATTTCTCAAAATCTTTTTCAATATCTATTATTGGTGTATTTAAAAAGCTAGCTATCTTGAGGTTTGATAAACAAATTATTCCAGAAATCATTTTAACATTTTCAGTTAATTGCTCTTCAATCTCCTCTAATTTTTTGACACATAGAATGGTTGGATTGTTTAGATTCCTAAATCCTTCAGTCAAATATATATCTATTTTGTGAGGTCCTTTTTGAAGCCAATTAATAATATCATCTATAAATTTATCACTAAATTTCGAAAACACAGCAATTTCTTTATTCTCATTTTCAATGACAGAGTAGCTTGCTCCAGCTTCAGTAAATTTATAAGAATCTTTTCCTTCCTTATCGATTTGATGATCTTTTACATTTTTAATAACAGCAACATCATAATTTAAGTATTCTTTAAATAGTCTTATTGCGTTTACTATATAATTTGTCTTGCCACTACCAGAATATCCTACAATACTTATAATTTTAATGGGTTACACACTTTTTTAGACTATATCAGTAATTTATACACTTATTAAATAAAAAAAAATATCTAAGTTTTTGTAAACAATAAACTATATTAAATTAATTTTTAAATTTTGAATTAACACCTACTTTTTTATCAGTTAGTATCAAAATAAAAATATTATAATATTTTCCGATTTAATATTATTTAATTAAGATCTTTCTAAAGAATTTAAAAGAATTTTGTTATTTAAATGCCACATAGACCAGAAAGAATTGTATTTGATGCGAATTTCTTCATTTGTATGCTACAAATAAGAGCACGTAATATTCTAGGAAATCTAGACAAAGCAGCACAAGATCTAGATTATGAGTATTATATCTCTGAAGTTGTATTTGATGAGATACGAGCCCCCCATACGTACAAAGAGAAGTTAAAAACCTTCGTAAATGTTAAAAAAGTATCTAATATTGATATTGATGCCGTTAAAGATGATCTTAGCCAATATAACATTAAATTTCCTGCCCAAGATCCAGATCTCTCATTAATTTATATTGGTAAGAAATTATTAAGTGAAGATGAGTCATTACCAGTTCATCTGGTTACTGACGATTTTAAACTAGTAAAAAACGCGGGTCTCCTCTATAAAGGTAAAATAAACATATTATCTCTTTCTAGCTTTATTCTAAAATTACAGAAATCAACAAGTAACTCCCAAATGAGAAATTATTTCAAAGATATTTGGAAACGGAGTTTAAATTATACCTTATCTTATATGATTGAGCGTTCCAAAATTTATCCCGCTGAACAAAAAATAACTTGGATAATTGAGAGAGCTGTAGCTGTTACAGAGGATTCAGTAATATCTAGCGATATTGAATTGGAGAATCCAGATGTGGGTGTAAAATTTGAAGTAGGAGCTTCGAAATATGCTGAAGAAATCAAAATTGCTGAGAAATATATTGCTAATCAGGATCTTCCTCAGAGTGAAGAAGACAAAGTGGTAGGTATTTTAAAATTTCTTGAAAACTTGAAAATATCAAGAGAGTATGTAATTCGAGCTCGTGATGCAATAATTAAAAGTGAGCCAAAAGACTCAGTTAAATTCTTAAAAAAAGGTAATGGATTTTTGGTTTCTTTATTACAGGTTGCTTCAGGACAATTAACTGATGTAAAGGATTACAAAATTGTTGAACAATTGATATGCTCTGAAATAAGTAAAATGGAATTTTTACGAGCATTTTTATTAGTTTCTCTTGGTAGAATAAACGCTGCAGTTGATTCACTTGAAAGAGCAGCCCTTTTTTCAACAATTATTTATAATTATAAAACTTGTTTAACTCTTAATTACGTAAAAGCATTAATCTTTCTTTTTCATGGATTGTACGAAAATGCAATACTGCAGTATAATTTCACTGAGGAGTTAGCTGATATATATGAGGATAATATGTTAAAATTAAAATGTTTAATAGGGAAAGCTATAGCTCTTTATATACAAGGTGAAGATAAGAAAGCAGCAATTACAATAATGGAGGAAATATCAACTATGGATTTAGATGAAAATTTTCTAGATGCAATTATAGTGTTTAGTGAGCTTGGTGATTATTTCTTGGCAATGGGGCATTCTCAAATCGCTGCTAATTTATATAATCAAGCTTTAGAGATATCTATTGACTATAAATTAGGATTTAAAAGTGAGATTCTAATAGGGAAATTAAAAAGGGCTTATATAGCAACCGTACTAGAAGGATACAGCACAAAAGATATGATTGATAAATTGGATCTTTTATTGGATAAAGCTTATGCCGTTAAGGATGTAGAAAAATATAATGAACAAATAAAAAAGATATCTAGCTTTAATATGCTTTTTTATACCCCTTTTGAATACATTTCAGGAAAGAAAAAGATAATACCTTATTCTAAACTTCCAAAAGAACTTAAAGAGGATTATTTAGAAGTTGTATATTTTGAAAAAAATAAGGAAAAAGAAGATTTAATTTTTTTTATCGTGTCTCATTATGAATTAGGATTACTAGGTATTAGAGTAAAAACAGATGAGAAAATTACAGGTATTGCAGAAAATTATTCTCTAAAGATAAAACCTAATGCTAAAGTAAAGATTTATGAACCAGATGAAGATTTAAGAAATAATTACTTAATACGTGCGATAATTGAAATAACCGCTAAGGATCAGGTGCTAATTGATTATTCTCTTCCTTCCTTTTTTAAGCAATTAAATTTATAACGTTTTATTGTTTTCTTAAACTCTTTTCCCTTTGACTAATTTGATGAGAATGAATCGCACAGCTTATACAGTAATATTTGGTTTTAATTGGAGCCTGAATTATTGTACCTGCTTTTTTCAATTCAGCATACATCCTTCCATCAACTAAAGAAACTCTCCTCGTTACGGCTTTCGCTTTACTTCGAGCAACAAAACGACCACATTTGCTACATTGAACTTTATTGTATTGACCTTTACTGCTACCAGAGCGACCCCCGCTCTTTCTTTTTTTTGGAATAAAAATCAGCTAGTTGAATTTTTTTTTAATTATTTATAATATTTCTGAAGGAATTGAATAGGACAAAACTTAAAAAATTTATGCTTTCATGAGGATTATTAAGAAAAACAATAAATTTGAAAATGTGCTTAATTTATTTAATTATAATCAATTTTTTTGGGCATCTAATTTACTTAAAGACTTAAAAGTATATACTAAACGCTGACATAAAGTAATGATCAACAAAACGATAAAACCCATTATAAAAAACATAAAAAACCACGTAACCGGCGCTGAAGAAATAAAGGGATTATATACGATCCAAGGTGTTCCCATAATAAGTGCTGAAAAATGATATATCCATGTTTCAACACTTAAAGCAACCATAATTAGAATTAATCTTTCAGCTCTTTCCATGAAACCAACACCTCTCATATCAATCCCCTCATTTTCAGCTTTAGCTCGAATGTAAGAAATCATTATAATTAAAAACAACATAAAATAACCTAACAGAAAATTCACAAAACCACCATAAACTAATCCGAGAATCAATGTGGCATCTGATAATCTATCTAAATTTGAGTCAAGAAATGCACCTGTTTTAGTCATTTTACCCGTTTTTCTTGCTACTGCACCATCAAAAACATCAAATGCTCCTGCCCAGAAAATTAGGAAGGGTACAAACCATGCAAACCAGAAAAAATTTCGTATAAAATCTATTGCTATTAGAAAAGCTGCTCCTACAGATAATAGGAAACCTATAAATGAAAGAATGTTAGGAGGAAAATTATGTTTAATTAAAAAATTAACAGGGCGATCTATAAATTTATCAAGCAATTGTTTTTGATTTACTCTTTTTTTATTAAGATGTTCGAGATCGCTCAAATTGAATTCATAGTCTCTTATTATGATTATACATTTAAACGTTTTTTATAATAAAAAATTTATTATAATGCTAATAGGTGTAATTTTAACAATCGTATAACTGAGGAGGCTAAATATGATTGAGTCCCTATGCTTATTGTTGGAAGTTTCAAAGCTAATAATTCCTTAGAACCAATAAAGTCACCTTCTTGACTCCCTACTATTAAAACAATATTTTCTTTTTCTTGTATCTTGTTTCTTACTTTTAAAAAATCTTCACCATTTTCGTTTAAAACATATATACTATATTTCAATTTTTTAAAGTATTTTATGGCATCTATTATGTTTTTTTCAGAAATTTTTATTGAATTCAATGGATTGGAATCTAAATTTACCTGTGAAAATTTTTTTTGGAGGAAATCAACAAAATAATCTGTAAAATGCAGTTCATTTTTTGGAAAATAATTATAATTAAATAACTCTGGTTCAAATAGGAATGTTCCATAGTTATCTAAAAATATCCATATCTGAACATTTTTTTCAAAAGTATTCTGATCTAATATTGCTGAGAGAATGCATCTTGAAATCACATCTAATCGACCAGAAGAACCAGGAATATCCTTAATTGTATAGTTATTAATATTAACTGTGGCTGATTTAATGAAAAATATTATATTCATAATTAGCTTTATCTTAGGTTTAATTGTTTTTAAATTTATAAGAATAAAAATCTTATATTTAAAATAATCTTATATTTAACAAATTGATCCATTCTAAAAAACTAAATAAATAACTTTCAGTTAAATTTTCTCTATGGATGAAATTGACTTTTCTATTTCAATGTTATTAATGGTAAATTCGAGAATTCCATACCGCGAGCTTGCCGAAATTTTCAATATGAGTGTTAATTCAATTCATAAACGGGTCAAAGCATTAGTAGATCTTGGAGTAATTCAAAAATTTAAGGCTCGATTAGGGGTTATCAATTTTCCAAATATATCAAATATAATTATGTTTGGGACTCCAGATGTAAAAGATAAGAAAAAATTAATAAATAAATTAGGAGCAAATGAATATATTTATAATGTTTCCCAGAGTGCTGGAAATTTATTCTATATTCACGCTTATATTCGAAATTTAAAAGATTTAGATTCATTAGTATCTTTTGTAAGAAAGACAGGAAATATAAAGGAGCTTACTGTTGGTATAGATAAAGGTATGCCACCCATTGATTTGGAAGATTTAAAAAATAAAACGCTTTCAGATTTAGATTATCTTATTATCAATTCATTAAAAGATAATTCTAGAAAGACAATATCTGAAATAGCTGACGAGGTGGGGGTATCCACTAAAACTGTAAGGAGGAGATTAGATCGATTAATTGATAATTTTCTTATTCAATTTCTTATAGATTGGTATCCTGATAAAACAGGTGAAGTTTTGTCAATAATAATATTAAGGTTAAATCCTGACAACATGATTGATGATAATGAATTTATAAATAAGTTACGTGAAAAATATGGTTCAAAAATACTCTTTTCTTGGTCATTTAGTAATTTACCTAATCTGAAATTAATTTCTGTATGGACAAAATCAATGAAAGAACTCCAAAATTTACAATCTTCATTTTTATCAGAAAATTATGAATCAGTTGAAGTAACAGTTCTATTTGAGGGAAAAATGTTTCCGACATGGATAGATACTTACCTAAAGGATAAAATTAAAGAGATCAAATCTCAATCATAACAAAGTATTTGTTGATGTATTTCCAAATTCCTATATGCCTTGGTGAAAATTGGGAACAAAAAATTAAAAATTCATTTATAAATAAAAAAATCTACTTCTTAAGAATGGGTAAAATACGGCATTTTAAGGAGTGATTTATAAACATCAAATTTTTCATAGATATTATTTATCACCCAAGTGGGTTAAAAATCTCCCATTTTCCTTTTACTTTTATCCTTTTTCACATAAGGAAGGTTAGCATTAAAATTAAAAAGGATTTTTAACAATTCTATATCAAACATTGGACTATAAATTATTAATTAATATCTAATGAATATTTATAATTAAAAATAAAAATGGATGTGAATATAAAAGTGGTGTTAAAATCTAAGAAAACTAATTCCATGAGACCTGAAGACATTTTCGAACCTGATAGTAATTATGCTATAGAAGTAAAAGAATTAAAGAAATATTTCAAAGGAAAATTTGAAACCGTCAAAGCTGTAGATGGAATTTCATTTAGAGTTAAATATTGTGAACTATTTGGGTTTTTAGGACCAAATGGCGCAGGTAAAACTACAACAATAAATATGTTGACTGGGTTATTAAAACCGACAGAAGGAACTGGAACTGTAGGTGGTTATGATATAACAAAAAACTTGAATAGTATTAAACACATAATAGGTGTGTGTCCACAAGAACCAGCAACTTTTAAATTTCTTACTGGTAAAGAAAATATAGAGCTTTTTGGTAATCTGCACTTAATGACTAAGGAAGCACTAAAAAACCGAACAAGCACACTGTTAGAAACATTAGATTTATTAGAAGCTAGTAAACGAAAGACAAAAGGTTATAGTGGTGGGATGGTTAGACGCTTAAATCTGATAATAGCATTAATTAATAATCCCAAAATAGCATTTCTTGACGAACCAACAGTAGGGATGGATCCCCGAGCTCGTCGATCGACATGGGAATATATTGGATCTCTCAAAAACGAAGATAAGACAATTATATTAACCACTCACTATATCGAAGAAGCTGAAGCACTTTGTGATAGAGTAGCTATTATTGATTATGGTAAATTGATAGAACTTGGTTCACCCAAAGAATTAATGGAAAAATACGAGGCTGAGAATTTGGAAAAAGTGTTTATGAAAATAACAGGTAGAAGAATCGTGGAGGGGATATAAGATGAAAATACAAAGAGTTTTAGCTTTAACAAAAATGGAACTTAAAAAGGTTGTTAGAGAACCAGCTTATTTGTTTTTAATGTTATTATTTCCCGCGGTACTTACATTAATATTTGGATTTTCTTTTGGAGATCCTGAACTTGGTATGTCTTTTGACTTTATGGTTCCCGGTCTATTTGCATATGCTTGCATTTTTATAATAATGACTGTAGCTCAATCCTTTGCTGACGAACGAGAAGAAGGACTCTTAAAAAGGATGAATATAACACCAATGACTTCGGGTGAATTCATGGGAAGTAATATAATCTCTAATATGATAATAGCTATTATACAAGTTATTATAGTCTATTTGCTATCTCTTCTAATGGGTTTTGAGCATCATGGTGATTTTAGTGGAATCATATTGGCATTTCTTATCATAGCTTTATTTTCTTTAAGTTCTGTTGGATTAGGACTTATAACAGCAACTATTTCAAAGACTTCTGGAATAGC
>CAYSZJ010000110.1:0-15076 GCA_964435435.1 uncultured archaeon | reverse complement strand
TCATATTTCTTGAAATTTGTAATAAAATCTGATAGATTTGTTATTTTTTAAAAATGAAAAATAAATACTAGTTAATATATGTACGATTACCATTTAGCCACCTCGTATTTTATATTTAATAGACTTTTTTGAAATTAATAAACGGAAAATTCCTGTTAAATCAATTTTTTGCTGATGAGTTACTTTAAATCCAGAATTTTCAAGGTTTTTGATATGATTTCTATTGAGATGGAATCCTAATCGCTTGGAAGTAAATGGATCAAAGAACACTAATCCCACATTGATAGGTTTAATTTCTGATAATCCATGTTCAATCTGAATTAATTTACCGGAAGGTTTCAAAACTTTAAAAACCTCTTTAAGACCTGAGATAAGATTGGGAACAGAACAAAAAACACAACTAGATGTTACATAATCAAAAGATTCAGGATCAAAATAATCGCTTAATTTTTAGATGTCACCTACAATGATTTCTTTAATATTATCTAAATCATATTTTTTAACTTTGAGGTATGCTTGTGATACCATCTCAGGGCTCCAGTCTAATGCTACAATATTTGCTTTTTGATTATAATGCCTTAGATTAATTCCAGTCCAAGTACCGACTTCTAATACATTCCCTTTAATAACTGAAAAAATTGACCTTGCCTTAGATAACACTCGTTCCATCATTTCATTTCTTTTATCATAAGATTTAGCCAATTTATTTTAAACATCTAAAGTAGGATGAGATGCTATTTTAAAATTTTTCCAATTTACCCTTTTAGATGTCATTTTAATTGACTCACCACTTTTATTAAATCTTATGACTGCATGCTGGACAATATCCCATTTGCTTTGCATCTAATTTAGCTCCACAATCAGGACAAAATTTTATCTCATCGAGGTGTTGATTACCATTTAATTCCTTCTGTTTGGGTTGTTGACTCGGGGATTCAATATTTTCAAGTTCATTTGTATTTTTTCTTAGTATGTAAAGTAAAATTAAAATTATTAAAAGAAAACTAATTATTCCTGCAAATATTAAAAAAAACCAAACATATGAGCCCCATTCCATCATGTGAAACATGTCATCTTCATGAAAACTATCAAAAAGTATGTTTTCTCACCAATTTTTTTTATATGAAGAATTTTTATTTAATATATATACTGAATAGTATATATTTGAACATAACTATTATGGAATATATACGAAATCTTTAAAATACAAAGTATACTTGATTTCAATTGTGAAATTTGAAAATGAAAGATAACCAAGAAATTAAGGTTCAAAGTATCACTAGGTTCTATATTCTATTATTATTGAAATCTAAAAATGTAATAACTGGATATCAAATATTAAAATTGCTTGAGAAAGATTTAGGAACAACGGCAAGTCCTACAAGTATTTATGATTTCTTAAAAGATCTCAAGTCTAAAGATTATATTGAAGATCTACAAAAATCAGATAAGGAACGATCAAAAGGATTCAAACTAACTTCTTCTGGAAAAAAATTTGTTGATAGAATTTTTTCACGATTTAATAATTTAATAGAAGTAGCAATACAATTAAAATTAAAGATTTGTGCAAGTTGTGGAGTAAAATTGTATGAAGATTTTTATTCCGAAACAGTTAACGGAAAAAAATTAAACTTTTGTTGTAAACATTGCGCAAAAGCGTATCAAAATGCTAAAATTTAAAATGACTTAAGAATTAAGCTTGATCTTTCTTTTCTCGATACTTTTTTATAGCATCTTGTAAAGCATCCGCAGCTAAATTGCTACAATGCAACTTAATAGGAGGAAGACCATCCAAGGAATCAGAAATATCATCTCTAGTGATTTTCATAGCTTCATCTAATGTTTTTCCTTTAGCAATCTCCGTTATCATTGACGAAGTTGCAATTGCTGCTGCACATCCAAACGTCTGAAAAGATATATCATCAATAATTTTCCGTCCATTCATTTCTTTCACCTTAATATAGATGTGCATTAAATCTCCACATATGGGGTTTCCATGTTCACCTACCGCGTCAGCATCCTTCATTTCACCCATATTTCGGGGGTTTCTAAAGTGCTCCATTACTTTTTCAGAATAAATACTTATTCACCTTCTTATTTATATAATCCTATGAGGAATAAGATAAGATCACCTTAAAGATTTATGGTATATTTCTTATAATTCAATTTATCTAATTTAATATCGTGAGTTTTCTTTTTTTTGGTAATGACACTTTTTCAACGCCTAATTCTTTCACAAATTCTACAACTTCTGTTAAATTTTTAGCAGATTGATGGAAAAAACACACTTCTTTTGGTTCTAAAGCTTTTATCATTTCCCGCAACTGATTTTTATCAGCATGGAGTTTTATTTTAATGTTTGGAGCAAATGTATTTAGCAGAAATGCTCGGAATGGCATTTTCCAGGTCTCAGAAAATTCAATTTCTTCACACCCTTCTAATAAATCTGAACCTGGGGGCTCATGAATAGAACCTGCTAAAAAAACAAAATTATGGGGACTGCGCCCTACAATATTAATGATATTTCTAATTAATCCATAGGAAAGATCTGGAGGATGAGAAATAATAATATTATTTTTCTTTCGTAAGAAATCGAGATTATTTTGATCAAACCATCTAAATTTTATACTATTGAATGGATTAGCTTTATCTTTGATTAATCTTGAGATTGGGCCATAAATATATTCATATCTATGATTAATAACCTGAATATTTTTTCTAACCATCATATCTACATATATATTGGGACGTTTTTTGAAACCACGTCTCAACTGTAATTTTCTAAAATACCTCCAGAAGATTAACATAAAACTTATTGCTAAACTTGAGGGATCTGCTCCAATCAAAGAATTATCTCCATATTCTGCTTTTTGTTCCAGAAATAAGATTAAACTGTGAAATTGATCAGAGATATTGCCAAAATCCTCCCGTGCACTAGTTCCATCAATTAATATATAATCTATTGGACGAGAAATTTGATCTAAAAAACGTCTTGTTCCTGCGAATGGTGTTATATCATAATAAGTATAATCTCCTGTGTAGAGAAATCTAAAATCATTTGCATGAGCTAACATCATTAATGCACCAGGCATATGTCCTGCGTGATAAAAAGAGAAAAAACAATTATTTTCTTTAAATTCTATCTTAGTGCCATTTTCAACATAAATAACATTTCTAATTATATTTCGATATTCTTCTTCTTCAATTTCTTCATAATTTTCTTGTTTTAAAAAATTTGAATCTCTAAGTAAGTATAAATCTAAAGTTATTCGAGAACACATAATAGGAAGATCTGGAAATATTTTAATTAGTTCTTTAAGTCCTGAGAGATGATCATAATGGCTATGTGATATAAAAATCGCGTCAATTTTAGGATTAATAGGAAGATTATCTAAAATTAATTCATCCGATTCTTCATCTGGAATATTTTTTCTATTTTTCTCCTCTTCTAAGATGTATTGAGTTAAATTCTGAAGGTATTCATCTATATATCTCATATCACCTTCTTGTTCATTTTCTTCATCTTTCTCTGAAAGACCACAATCCAACAAGATATTAATATTTCCTAAACCTAAAATATGACAATTATGGTTTGGCTTTAGAACAATAGGATATATATTTACCCTTATATTCTTGGGATTGCTCGATTTTTCTATGAGGGATACTTTAGAAAAATAATCCATATCAAATCTTTTTTCAATTTTATCGATGGCAATTGAAAGGTCACTTTTTCCAACAGGTACGCCCGTTATATAAAAATACCATCCATATTTTTTCACTAGATTCTCTAGGTTTTCATACATATCATCACCAATAAGTGATTTAATGACAATGATCTTTTCTTTTTCATAGTAGATGATTTTTTTAATTCCTTTCTTTTCTTCTATTGGAATTAATGTATTTTTAAAAAAGAAATCATTAAGAACATCTCTTATAGGAGTTTGAGATATATTCTCTGATTTGATTAATTTTAAATAATATCTGTATTCTTTGGTCTTATATAGTGCTCGCATGTTTTCCTTTTGTTTTAAAGGAATGATTAAGTCATCATGTTGGAACTCTTCTATACTAATTGTTTTTTCTTCTTTTTTTTTAGATTTCTTTTTTTTAGGTGTAATTTCTTCTTTATCTGTTTCAGATACAAAAAAGAACCATCCATAATTTTTGATTAATTTATCTCGATTTATTATTATATCTTTTCCATGTTGCGTTATTGCTACTATAATTTTATCATTTTGAGAGTAGATAATCTTAGAAATAGAATTTTTAGTTTTATTTGAGATAATTCTATCCTTAAAAAATAAATGGTTAAAAACAACATCAATTTTTTTTTGAGGAATTTTTCTATCTTTCATTAGTTTTAGTTTAGTTTTATAAGACTTAATTTTGTAAGAAGAACCAAATTTCTCTCTCTTTTCAATTAGAATTGTCTTATCTAAAAATTTAAATTCCTTAGTACTCATTATCTTTAACAAATTTTCTTTCCAAAAAATTATTACGAATTTTTTACCAAATTTCTTTATAAATTTAGATATGGATAACTGAAAAATCATAGATTTTTAACTTTCTTTTCTTTCGCAAGAATTTTTTCTGTAATTGAACTTAGAAAATTAAGAAATTTTGATAAAAATTTTTAAAATCAAATTTCTACTTTGTTTTTTTGATTTTAAAAGGAATCGTAAAGTTGTTATCAGAAATCGCACAATTTTCTAAAATTTATATTAAATGATAAGAGAATATTTAATCCGATTAACATTTATCTTCTTGATATAAAT
The DNA here is from genome assembly GCA_964435435.1 of uncultured archaeon. GTDB lineage: Archaea > Asgardarchaeota > Lokiarchaeia > Sigyniarchaeales > SOKP01 > Loki-b32. The sequence continues at coordinate 10,301 of CAYSZJ010000110.1, read as the reverse complement.
AAAGTTCTAATAATAAATATAAAGGCATTCAATCATTAAAATGAATAGATATAAATTCATTAAATTTTTTTTACTCATGACATATGGTTTAAAAAAATTTATAAATTGATTTGGTTATATTTAATTTCAGATATTAAATTTAGATTTAATCAAATATAATTATAAATTTATAACTTAGAGCAAAGAAAATCGATTATATGGAGGACATACAATATTAGCGTAAAAATAATAAAAAGCAAAGATATTTCCACAGATATTTTTAAAAAAAAATTGGATTAAACTTCTGAGAATAATTAAAAATTTTTAAAAACAAGATGAATTCAACAGAAATAGATAATGGAAAAAAACAACTGGAGAATACTGAGAAGATTACTTCATATATTAATCATCTTGAGAAAAAAATTAAAGATATTGAAATAGAAAAAAATATAGCAAGATCAGAATTATCAAGGTTAGAGTATGAAGTAAAAAATCTAAGATCAGAGATAGATCGTTTATGTGAGCCTCCCTTATTGACAGGACAAATAACTGACATTTTAGATGATAAAATAAAACGAGTGATAATAAAATGCACTACTAATGCTAGTTATATTGTTAAGGTAAGTCATAAATTACAAAAGGAGAAAATAGTTCCTGGATCAGATGTAGCATTAAATCAAAGAAATTATACAGTAATAGAAATTTTACCAAAAGAATCGGATCCATTTATCAGAGGGATGGAGATAATAAACAATCTAATTGATGTTTCATATGATCATATTGGAGGTTTAAATGAACAAATTCAAGAAGTTAGAGAAGTAGTAGAATTACCATTAAAAAAACCAGAGTTATTTAAAAAAATTGGGATAGAACCCCCTAAAGGTGTCCTTTTTCATGGATATCCCGGAACAGGTAAAACTTTATTAGCAAAAGCAGTTGCTCATGAAACAAATACAACATTTATAAAAGTGATTGGCTCTGAATTAGTACAAAAATTCATTGGTGAGGGTGCTCAATATGTACGAGAAATCTTCAATTTAGCAAGACAAAAAGCACCTTCTATATTATTTATTGACGAATTAGATGCTATAGGGGCTGTAAGGATGGAAAATGCAACTTCAGGTGATAGAGAAGTCAACAGAACGTTAATGCAACTATTGAGTGAATTAGATGGATTTGATCAGAGAGGAGACGTTAAATTTATTGCCGCAACAAATAGATATGATATATTAGATCCAGCATTATTGAGGCCTGGTCGATTTGATAGGATAATAGAATTTCCTGTACCTAATGAAGAAGCAAGAGAATCAATATTTAAAATTCATATGAGAAAGCTTAATTTGGAACAAAATATAAATATTAAAGTTTTAGTTTCTCTTACTGAGGGTGCTACAGGTTCAGATATTAAAGGTATTTGTACAGAAGCGGGAATGTATACTATCAGAAGGGATTCTGATATAATTTCTAATGATGACTTCTTGAAAGCTGTAAATAAAATTATGATAAAAAAAATAAGAGATTTCTCTACTTCAGACCTTTTTATATAAGTTAAGTAAAAAGAATCTCCAAGAATAACTATTAATATTTAATATCATATTAATGGTGATGTTTTGTATCAGGTACCTCATCAAACATATATCTAACTCCTTTTTTAAGGGGTGAAATTTTTCTGAGCCTTTCAATTACAGAAGGTAATTTCTCCAAAAAATAATCAACATCTTCCTCGGTTGTAAATCTACCTAAGGATACTCTCAATGAGCCATGAGCCTCCTCAGGCTTTAATCCTATTGCTAAGAGTACGTGGCTAGGATCCAACGATTTTGATGAACAAGCAGAACCAGTTGATGTCGCTATCCCTTCCATATCTAAATCCAGTACGATTGATTCTCCTTCAATATATCTAAATCCTAAATTCACATTATTAGGAAGTCTTTGTGTGGGATGTCCATTTAAATAACTATCCTCAATATTTTCTATAACCCATTTAATGATCTTATCCCTTAATTTTATCTGCCTTTGAGTTTCTTCCTCCATTTCTTCTTTAGCTAGTTCCACTGCTTTTGCAAAACCTGTAATTCCAGGAACGTTAACGGTACTTGGTCTCATATCTCTCTCATGACCTCCACCATACATAATCGGTTCAATAAATTTTCCCCAACCTTCCTTTACTCCTTTATTACGTATATATAACATTCCAACTCCTTTAGGTCCATATAATTTATGAGCTGAGGCAGATAATAAATCGATATTCATCTTATTTACGTCTATCGGGACTTTTCCAAAAGCTTGGACTGCATCAGTATGAAAAATAACATCATGATTTTTTGCTATTGTTCCAATTTCTTTAATAGGCTGGATTGTTCCAATTTCATTACTTGCAAACATTATACTCATAAGAATTGTCTTTTTAGTTATAGCATTTTCTAACTCTTCAAGATTAATCAATCCGTATTTATCTACTGGTAAGATAGTTATCTTAAAACCTCTCTTTTCCAACTGTTTAAATGGATTTTCAACAGCATGATGTTCAATAGCAGATGTGATTATATGTTTTCCTCGTTTTTGATTTTTAGATGCCACTCCAAAAATAGCAAGATTATCAGCTTCAGTTCCAGAAGAAGTAAAAAAGATATCATCTCTATTAGCGTTAATTAAAGATGCAAAAACTTCTCGAGATTTTAATAATGTTTGAGCAGCTTTTTGACCAACTGAATGTAAACTCATAGAATTTCCATAGTTTTCTTTAAAGTGTTTACTTACTTCTTCTATTACACGAGGATCCATTTGAGTCGTAGCAGCATTATCGAGATAAACATACCTTGAATCATTCATATATTATCATAATGAAAAATTTTAGAACTCTCTATCTAATTAATTATAATGATTGAATTAATAATACTTTTCTTTACGTTTTATAAAAAAGATTTAATTTTCCAAAACATAAGTAAATATAATTAACAAATGAAAGGTCGATAATTTAATTGTTTAAATTAATGTGGGGTATTACTGGAACTGGTTATGTACTACAAGAATCAATTGATTTAATGAAAGAATTACAAGAAACTTATGATGTTAATTTAACAGTAATTTTATCAAAAGAAGGAGCTGCGGTAGTAAAGTGGTACAAAAAATGGCTTGCGTTAATAGAAGCAGTTAAAAAAGTTAAAGTAGAAAAAACTCCTAATATGCCATTCTATGCTGGACCTCTCCAACTTGGGCAATATGATATGTTTTTAGTCTGTCCTGTCTCAGCCAATTCTGTTGCAAAAACAGTATACGGAATAGCAGATTCTCTAATTACAAATTGTATAGCTCAAGCAATTAAAGGAGGAATGAAAGTACATATTTTTCCTTCAGATCAAGATTTAGAACCAATTGCAACTTCAAGACCAGATGGATCGCCATTATTTCTCAAGATTAGAGATATTGAAATTGAAAACATTAAAAAACTAAGACAAATGGAGGGAATCATTGTTATTCCTAATTTTTCTGAAATAAGAGGTATTATTTTAAATCAAATTGAAAAAGACCAGTAAAATTAAGTATTTGAATTACAATATCAAATTTAGAGGAATTACATAATTAAATTGAAAAAATTAGTAAATAAAGCAATAGCAGACTTAAAAGAAAGTATCCCTGAACTTGGAGACAATAATTATAATTATAATATTACTGAATTACCAAGCAAAAAAAATTCCGTTTTTAATCTAGCTTTCGATAAAAAGCCATCTAACTTTCCTAAAGAGTCAATAGTTAAAATTTTCAATACGCCTAATATTGCGCATGAATATAATATACTTATTAGATTAAAAAATCAACATTTTCACGTCCCTAAAATATTACTTTTAAAAAATCCATACTTAGTCCTTGAAAAAGTTAATGGTGTTAATTTATGTGATTTCACCAATGAAAATTTAAAAAAAGTTGAAAAATTAAACGATCTCGATTCAGATTTAAGAAATAAGATGATTCAAGGTATTGAAAGCCTTGCTAAGTGGCTGGTTCAGTTGCACGAAAAAAATATTGTAAGAAAAAAAGAGTTTTCAGAGATTTATGTATTAAATAAAGGGGATACTCGATTAAGAGATTTCATTATGGATTTTTCAGGCGACACCCTATATGGAGTTGATTTTGAAGATGCTTATGAGGGAAGCCATATTGATGATTTGGCATGGATCTGTTGTTCCCTTCTCGATACCGAGCCAGGTATATTTGAAATGGACGAACCAACACATAAAACTGACTTAATAAATATTTTTTTGAGAAAATATTATCAAACAAGCTCATCTTTTCAATTTGACTATAATTATTTAGCAGAAAAAATAATAGAAGATTTAAACATAGTTATAGAAAGAAGAAATCTTCCTTATGGAGTGATTAGTAAAGCTAAATTTATTGAGGACATTTCTAAAGAAATTTAATCTTATTTTGAAGTTCCTAAAAATCAATATTTAAGTATAAATTCTTTTATTATTTTTATAAAACTTATTTAAAAGTGAAATTAGTTTGAGTATTACTGATACGAAAAGCTCACTCAAAAAAATATTATCTATTATTGATGAGTTAAATGGATTGAATTCAGATTCAGTTCCTAAATTACAAACTCAACCAACAACTATCCTTGAACAGATACAGAGATTTGAAGAAATTAAGGTTAATGATTTAAAAACTATTGAATCTAACGATGATGAAATTAATTCATTAAAAAACAAGATTTCTCAGAATCAACGTGATATTGCTACCTTAGAGGAAAGCAACACTGAACTAACAAATGATCGTCAAACTCTTATTGATAAAATTCAAGCTACACAAAATGAATTAAACGAAACTCAAGCACATATAACTACGAAAAAAGAAGAATTGGCAACTCGAACAATTCGTTTAGAGGAACTAGAAAAAAGGATTACAGAATTAACAGATGTTCAAGAAAAATTCGATAGCCAGATGGTAGAACTTGAAGCTCAACTTCAAGAAGAATATAACAAAAAAGAGAAATTCAGTAACTCATTCGCAATGCGTGCAGCTGCTATGAAATCATTAATTAAAGCAGGGTATATTCAATCACCACAATTAAAAGTAATCAATTCATTAGTCCTTCAAACAACCTTAGAAATAAAGGGTTTAGTTTCTGCAACTGGTTTGAGGGAAGATGTATTTAGAAATATACTAGCGAAAATGGTTCAAAAGAATGGACCAATTGAATATGATGAAGGAGCAGGATCAGTAAAGTTAAATGAGGAGGTGGATTTCTAATGAGTTCACAAGAAATTCTATCATTAATTGAACAATTTGAAACAGCATATGATACATACTGGCAAATTTTGCAAAAGCATAACGAAGATGTTCTTTCTCAATTAAAAGAAGCATGGCGTAGTATGCAAGCTGAACAAAAAGAAGAAGAAAGTATAAAAGAGAAATTATCGGCACAAAATTCAGAATTGACTGAACTAAGAACAAAATCAGAAGAGTTAGATACTACTATTGAGGGTCTAAAAGCAAAAAAAGATGAATTAACCTTAAAAATTTCTGAACTTACTAATACCTTAGAGACTACTATTAATGATCTTAAAACTCCTCAGTTTGAATTAGATAGTCTGAAAAGCAAATTAGAAGGAATAAATGAGAAGATTGCCGCGAAAGAAACAGAAAAAACCTCACTGGATCAAAAGAAAGTTGAAAATGAAAACAGAGAAGTGGAATTAAGAAATACTTACCAGAAAAAAATGGATGAGTTAGAAAACCGAATTAATCAATTGAGACGTGAGAACTTCTTTACATCATTCTTGATTGAGAATTCCGATGAGGACATTATAGAAGTCGACATCATGGCAGTCATTATGGAAAAAGGTTCTGCAAAACTCGATGAACTGAAAAAGCTAATGGACGTTCCTCCAATAATGGCAGTTAGAACCATAAAACAACTTGCAGTCAAGGGTATCCTTAATCTTGATGAAAGTACGAATATTGTTACACTCCCGTAATAAGATTTATAGAATCTATTTTTTTAATTATTTTTTAAAATTTGATTGGGCAGATTTTACTTTCTATATACCCCTTTTTGAATAATATATTTCATGATTTCATCTGTCCCTCCACCAATTCTTAAAAGCCTTACATCACGAGCACACCTTTCAACAGGATATTTATTCGTATATCCAATCCCACCAAGAATTTGGATAGCATCATCGCATATTTTAAATGAATTTTGACAAGCAAAAAGTTTAGCCATAGCTGCTAAAAATCCATCCTGCAAATTGCTGACTGATTTTTCCATGAGGGCTTTTCCAGCTTCAAAATTGGTGATCATTTGAGCAATTTTGAAACTTATACCTTCAAACTCGCATATTGGTCTTTTAAATTGAACTCTCTCTTTGGAATATTGAACTGCGACTTCTATAGCTCTTTTAGCAATTGCTAATGCTTGAACAGATAAAACTGCTCTTTCTGGTCCCAGAAATCTTTGTAAAGAGTCAATAGAAGACGTTTTCCTCAGTTTGTCCTTATTAGAAATATCCTCTCTCATTTCTTGAAAGAACAAAACGTTTTCCTCGGGAACCCGAACATTATTAAATTTCATATGGCCTAAATGAAGTCCATGAAGACCCATTAATTTATATTCTTCAATTACTTCAAATCCATCCCACTCAGACTCTACTATACAAGCTCCGTTCCGCCCATACACAACCATGATGTTGGCAATACTCCCATTTGTGATAAATCTTTTTTCACCATTTAGGATTAATTCATTATTTGCTTCATCTTTTTCATAAATGGTTTTCATTCGTGATAAGTCACTCCCCGCATCTGGTTCTGTAAAACAGAAGCATCCTATTTTTTCTCCTTTACAAAGTGGGTCAATATATTTCCTAAGGGTTTTTATTTTGCCAAAAACTTGGATTAAATCCGCAGGATATATAGAAGCACCTCTACTCATATCTAAAGGCAAACTGCAATAACAAAGTGCTTCAGTAAGTAATAATTCTTGCCTAAAAGATTTATTCAAACCTCCAAATTCTTTAGGAAACCTAATTCCGATATATCTTTTCTTACCCATAGGCCTAATTACCTCCCAAATGTCGATTTTTCCTTGTTCAACATCATTTATATAAGGTTCTACCTCTTGAGCGCAATAATCATTAATCTCATCTTTAAATTTTAGCTCTTCATCACTTAAATTTGAAAATATGCTTTCCATCTTTAAAACCCATAATTCAATTTTAATATAAAATTAAAAATATCTAAAGGAACAAATTATAAAACATTTTTGAAACGTTTGATAGAATTGATAATAATGAATATTATGATTCTCTCAAAAAAAATCTCCAATAAGTTTCAAATATCCTTCCTGTTCTAAATAATTTTTAACTTCTAATGGACTTGTAGAATATCTCTTCAATATTTCTTGTTGGAAGATAATTTGAAATTTTGTCTTTCCCACCTCCCTTAGTTTTTTCAATAAGGGAAAGGCAATCTTATAATGTAGTAAATGAGTATCATAGTCGTTTTTAGACCAAATTTCTAAAATCAACGCAAGTCTTTGGAAAAAAATTTCTGTTTTGCTATTTTTTTGGGGATTTTTATAGCGAACTAAGTTATTATTTACTTCTCGGAGTAAATATTCTAAGGATGGAAACTCCGGGCTAGGTATTGAAACTAGGGGTTCATTTCTTACATAGATGATTATTTTCGGTTCACTTTCATATCTTTGAATCGAAATATATTCATTGACTTCACAATAGGTTTTTCTAAAACTATCATTCTCCTTAAATTGTTCCCGCATGTATTTTAAGCACTAAGTCATCATTTTTAAAATCCTTATAAAAAACAAAATTTCTAATTACACTAAAATTTTTTCAGTGAAGTTTTTTATTAATTGAAATCTAATTCTTTTAATTAGAAAATAAAATAGTCTGAGGTTTTTAACATTTCTGAACAAAGAGGTAAATTTTTTGAGGAATTTGCTGAGGGTCAAACATATATTACTTCGAGAAGGACGTTGAGAGAAAATGACTTACTAGACTTTTGTAATTTATGTTGGTTTAATTTATCAATGTTTTTTGATGAAATTTATGCCACTAAAGAAATGCCCTATAAAACACCAGTTTTTCCAGGACCCTTCATTATTCCATTAGCAATAGGTCTTTTTTTAAAACTAGGACTTTATGAGAAAACTGTTATTGCATTATTAGGGGTTCAAGATCTGAAATTTAAATCATCCCTTAGAGTTAACGACACCATGGAAGCAGAAATTAAAATCCTTAAAAAACAGGAGTCAGAAACTTATTCTGACCGAGGAATATTGATCTTATTATTCAAAGTCAATAAAACAAATCCAGATTTATCAAAGGAATTTATAATGTCTTTTGAAATGGCTCATATGGTAAAAAAGAAGAATTTCAAAATTATGTCATAAATTAACTATTAATATTAATACTTTATATTCTTATAAAGAAAACCTTAATAGAATAAAGGGAGATTCTAATCTAATGAAGTATAAAACTACAATATCATATCTTGTGTTTATTATTTCCACTTTATTGTTTATACTTGTGTCTTCCATTTGTCATGACACTCAAGAGGTCTTATGTTTTTCATTAAGTTTCTTATTATTTATTTTAATGTTTGGTTCTATGATTATTTCTATAGCTCTTCTTATGGATTAATCTATCTTAGTTCTATATAAAAGGTTGAAAAGTACTTCTTTTTCAAATCAGGAATTATTAGTTTTATCCAAAAATCTTAAATAATTTTTGAATCTTTACAAATCAACTTAATTTGATTTTTAAGATAGAGTAAAAAAATGATTGTAGCATCCCCATTTAACGGAACAACTCCCAGAATCCATCCTACTGCGTTTATAGCCAAGGATGCTGTAATTATAGGAGATGTAGAAATTGGTGCTTACGTCAATATATGGTTTGGGGCAAAAATTCGAGGTGATTGGGGTAAAATTATTGTAGGAGAAAACACTAGTATCCAAGAAAATTGTGTAATCCATTCTACAGTGAACGCGCTATGTAAGATAGGGAAAAATGTCACGCTAGGGCATTTATGTATAGTACATGGTCCTGCAACTATTGGAGATTCAACATTGATAGGAATGGGGGCAACTGTTCTACATAATTCAAAAGTAGGGAAGAGAGTTGTTGTGGCTGGCGGCTCTGTTATTAAGGGAAAAACTGAAGATAATTGTCTTTACGCTGGTGTTCCTGCTATTAAAAAAAAAGTGTATATTTCCAGAAGAATGGGAGAATGGGGCTACAACATTTATGTTGACAATGGTCAGAAATTTAAAGAAGCAGGTTTAGGTCATGAAATTCCAAAAGAATATTTGATGAAAGAGTGAAGATCTTCTGTTTATTTATAGTTAATTACTCAATAATTGCTTTTTTAAGATTTATTTTGTTATCCTATTAAATTCAACTTCATTTCTAGTTCATTTTGAATTGTTTTTCCAGTATATTTAAACCCTAGCTTTTCATAAAATTTCCCAGCATTTCCCTCAGAGGGTACATGAGATAAGGTTATTTCTTTTGCATTGGGACGTGATTTAACATGCTCAATCACAAGTTCTAAAGCCTTTTTTCCATATCCTTTTTCTTGGTATCTTCGATCAATCATAAATCTCCAAAGATACATATATGGATTTTTAGGCAAGATTTTTTTAAATTTAAGAGTACTGTCAATTATCATTACAAATCCAATAGGAATATTTCCTAGATATATAGCGCTATACCATGCTCCTCTGGAAAAGTGTGCTTCTGCAATTGATTTTACATTGGATGCAATTAATCTTTTTTGCCTAGGTTTTACTTTTAAATTTAATATTGATTCTAAATTACTTCTGGTAATTTTTTTTAAGGAAATTGTAGAATTTGATGTTTCTAGTGTTTTGAAGTTAGCCATATTAAATATATTGAAAGAACTTTAAAAAGAATTCATTTTTACATATTCAATTCTTTTAGGAAAACTTTTTTAAGAGATATTTATTTTAATTCCTACCCTTCGATATGTTCATAGGAACACATCGATGAAATTTAATCAAAAACTTGGAAAAAATGTCACCATTAAAAAAAGTACTAAATAAACATAAAACAGCTGTTATACTTGCACTGATTATTATTGCGGGGGGATCTATCGGGACATATTTTGCAATTGATTATTTTACTGCTCAAAGTCCAAAACGAATAACTTTAGCGACAACAACTTCTACCTATGATTCGGGGTTATTAGATTATCTACTTCCAGAATTTACAGAACAAACAGGAATAGAGATTAAAGTATTATCAGTTGGGACTGGACAAGCAATAGCATATGGACAA
>CAYSZJ010000109.1:0-15613 GCA_964435435.1 uncultured archaeon | reverse complement strand
ATTTAAAACGACATATTGATATGATTAATGTCCACTTCACAAGCACAGTGATGTTTTGCCATGCTGCTCTTCCAGGCATGATAAAGAGAAAACGAGGTGTTATTGTTAATACATCTTCTACAGCTGCTATAAACAGAAGTCCTGGAAGTGTGATGTATACAACAACTAAATCGGAAATCACAATTTTTTCTGAATTAATAAAAGAGAAGATTAAAGGAACAGGAGTCTATATTCAAAGTCTTTGTCCCGGGTTCACTTATTCCGAGTTTCATGACACAGAGTCAATGCAGGGTTTTCAACGTAATTGGTTTCCTAAAGAGGCATGGATGCAAGCAGAAGATGTGGTTACTTTATCATTAGAAGCAGTAAAAACTGGAGAAGTTATTTTCATACCTGGAGATTTTAATATGCAATATATAAAGAATCTTCGTAGAAAATCTATGGATAATTATCTTAACGCAAAAACATTATGAAGAAATGGTTAAAAATGAACTTTAGGAATTATTATAATTCCATACTTTTAATTTTTTTAGTTTTAATTCTTATTTCTGCCACAATTATGATTGCTGGATTAATTTATTTCTTCTTAAACCGAAATTTGCTTAATTTCATAATACTAACATCTATTCTGATTTTCTTAATAATTGGGATAACCTACTTCACATTTTTTATTGTCAGGAAAGACACATTAAAGTTAGATATTTTCAGAAAAAATGAAACAATCTCATTTATAATAATCCCAATAGTTATTATAATTTTCATAACTATAACAATTGTCTCAAAACAATACGGACTTTCAATTTGTATAGCTATAATATTTGTTGGATATCTTTTGGGCTTTCTTATCACTCCAAAAATCAATAAAAAATATCAGCATGCTTCATATATTATAATAACATTAATCATAGCTTCTATATCTATACCATTGGGGTTTCTCACCCGTGGAACATTAAATTCTCGGAAAGCTTCTCAAATTTGGATAATGCATACGATTGATAATCCAGGCTTTATACTTCCAAATGGACTTGATAGTGCAGATATTAATGGGGATGGATATCTTGATTATTTAACTAACTATGAATGGGATAGTAAAATACGAATTGCTTTTCATCCTGGGCTCTCAAATGTTAAAAAACCTTGGCCTGCAATTACTATAGGAAGTGTTGATAATGCTGAAAGCGCTGCTTTAGGAGATTTCGATGGTGATGGGAATTTTGATGCTGTAGTCGCTCATGGCTCTGAATTATTTTCACATTCTGGGCTCCTAATTATATGGGGTCCGAATCGCAGCAATACTATGGAGGGATCTGCTTGGAAACAAAGTAAAGATATAGATGGGACAAGAAACAAAGGACATTTTCATTATGTAAAAGGTTATGATATAAATAGAGATAACTTAACAGATATTGTGGTTGGAGGGCGTGGTGTTAATCCGCGTGCAGGTTTAAAATGGATTGAAGTTCCTATATCAGAAAATCGTCGAAATCTTTCCCTCTGGAGAATTCATGACATTGATGCTAATATAGAAAGTGGTCATGGTTTTGTATTTGGGGATATTGATTATGATGGTGATGATGATATCACACTCTGTAACTCTGATTGGGACACACCTAATTCTAAAGAAAAAATAGTCTGGTATGAAAACCCAGGTTCAATGAATCTTTCCCAAATGGAACCTTGGTCAAAACATATTGTTTATCAAGGTCCTGAATTTTATTCTAAAGAACAAGTAGTACTTTATGATTTTACAGGAGATAATTTTCCTGAAATAATCATGCAGACCAAAAATGACATTTACTTTTTTAAAAATCCTCAAAATTTAGGATCTTGGGAACTTATTAGAGTATTAAAAGCTCCAGAAACTCGATGGCGTGCTCGATCAATAAAAATAAGAGATATTAACAATGATACTAAGCCAGATATTTTAGGAATGCTAATTCATCATGACGGTAATCTTCCAAATAACAAAGCAGCAGTGTTTTGGATGGAATATACAGGTGCAAATCCCCTTTCCGGAGTTTGGCAAACACACATAATCAAATGGGGAGATAATTTCATCGGTATTGGAAAATATAACGGTGAAAAATGGGATCAATGCTTATTTGAGGATATAGATCGAGATGGAGACGTTGATATCATTGCAAATTGCGAAGAATTCCACACCTTAGGATTTGTATATATTTCAGTTGTTTGGTTTGAAAATCCCTTAATATAAATACATCTTCTCTATTGAAGAAACTATTTTTATTTTTACTCTATAAAATAAAAAAAAAGGGAATCTGTAAGATGTAAAATTATGCTAAATAGAAATTTAATAATTCCCTCTCCCATATATTTTAATCTTTCAAAATTCCTTATTTTTAACTTTCTAATTCTTTTTTTTTACTAATAAATTAATTTATTAATAAAATGATTTTCGGCTACGGAAATTAGTTCGAGGTCCCTCTTCAACAATCACGACGTTACTTGCTTGGGGTCCTTTTTTGCCTTGAGTAATTTCGAATTCAACGATATCTCCTTCATAAATCACCTTAAACGCCCCACTTTCGGCTTTAATGGCGGTATAATGCACAAAGATATCCCCTGATTCATCCTCAGGTGTAATAAAACCATAGCCTTTCTTGCTATTAAACCATTTTACTGTTCCTTTTACCATTGAAAAAACCTAAACAAATTGAGTACATTAGAATAAACTGTACCAATTAAGATTTTTAAGTATTTCATTGTAATAAGGTTTGTGTTACAAAAGCACTAAAGAAAAAAAAAGAAATTTTTAATCTTTCAACTCATAATTAATTTTTCTAAATGTTTTATTAACTTTGTTTCCAAAATTGGGTCAACAGGATAACCAGTTTTTGTATTTTTAGTAAATTCAGTGTTTAAAAATAGCTCAAGATCATTATAAGAACCTTGATTTTCTAAAAAATCATCAATTTTATTTTCATCAACAAGAATGTTGGATAAGAACATATATATCATTATACTTTTTGCTTCTTCGATATCCCCTGCTCCAACTACAAGAACAGTAGTATCCTCAAATAGATTACCGAAATAACTGAATATGTTTGAATTTCCCCATTTTTTAATTTTATACTTTAAAAAATCTAATACACCAAGGATATCTAAAGGGGATTTAGCTTCATTTAGCTTAAAAAAAATACCACATTGCGCTTTTTGTTCATAAACATTTATTAAATTATCTATCCCTTCGATAAATCTAGTTCTTTGAGATAAAAAGTCATTTGTCGGCATATAATTTTAAAAAGATTCGTCTTCTATTAAATCTATTCTTACATTTAAGATTATTGGAAAAATCATACTCGATAAGGGTGCCCTTATTTCTATGTCTAAAATTTTTTTAAAATTTAATAAACTATTTGAGATAAGCACTATTTTATTATGAAATTTTCGAAGGTATAAAACTGTGTAAACAATGAGTAAATCAACAATATCTCAAGATTATCGTGCTTGGCCAGTATTTATGCTTTCGTTTGTTAGGCTCTTTTATGTTTCTATTTTTGAAAGAGCTCTGCAAAATTATCTATATTTTGTTGTAGATATCCGTGAGAGCACTTTAGGTTTTATATCTTCAGCGGGCGCTGTTGCTTACATTTTTGCTCCTTTGCTAGGGCAAGTAATCACTTCAAAGCTCGGAATTCGGAATTCTCTTATCTTATCTTCTATACTTACCCCAATTTTGACAGGAGCTCAAATACTTATTCTTGAGCTATGGTTTTTAATTTTATGCCGCATCCTATTGGGATTATCATTGGGGATTTTCTGGCCAAATTGCATGAATTTATTAAGTAAATGGCAACAGGTAAGTAGTGTTGAAAGATCGAAGAAGAATTTTAAAAATTTTAATTTCTCTTGGAATGTTGGTTTTATTAGTGGTCTTTTAGTTGGTTTTGTTTGGGCATTTTCTTGGAGTGATTATTTTGCTATGGTTATATCTTGGTTATTATCGTTTCTATTAATTCCTATTAGTTTTTTCATAAAAAAAGAATCATCGGAACCTATCTTAATCGAAATCACAAAATTTCAAACAGAAGATCCCATTTCTCATGTAGATATCAAACAAGATATGCTAATTAATTCGCATACCCCGATGATTATATATCCAATATTATTTTCATGGGTAGGTATAATGTTTTTAGCAACCTCAAAATCAGTTTTTATTTTTGGTTATCCTATTCTTTTGAAGGCTTTTGGGAGTCCCTCCTCTTTATCATATCTTGTACAATGCGGGCTACAATCAATGCAACTCGTAGGCTTAACATGGATTAATTCAATGAATATCTATAATAGAAAAATAGCATCACTCATAGGCTTGATTACAGTTCCTATAGTTGCATTTAGTTTTGTTCTCCTTGGAAATATATGGTATATTTCAATAATAACTGCCTTTGTAGGCCTTTTCTTAGGTTTAATTCATGGAACTTGCATGAAAATTATGTTAGAATACGGAACTGCAGAAAATTCTACTAAATATTCAACCATAAATGAAGTTTTAGTAGGGATTGGCTTTGGTTTAACTCCTATCATAGCAGGATACGCCGTAGAAATATATTTATACTCAATACATGTGTTTATTATGATTTTTGGGCTTGTTGTTTTGGGGCTTCTAACATACATTTCACGAAATGTTAACAGAGAAGAACGAAACGTATAAATCGTTTTTCAATTATAGAATTTCTAATTTCATGAATCTTATAGTAAAAAGCTAAAAAGCTTATCAAGATTTGGAGTAGATATTTCAGATGCATCTATTAATTCTTTAAGTTCTTTTCCTAGGTAACTCATCTCGTCTCGGGCAACTCGAGCATGACCCTCAATTGCAATTTTGGCTAATTCGGTTTTAAATCTTTTTTTCATTAAAAAGAGTAATAACCATTCAGGGATTTTCCCTATTTTTTTCATTCTATTGGGTAATATAGGAATATTCAACTTATTTAATGCTACAAGCGCTTCTTTAAAACCATTAATAAATAATTTAAGTACATTCTTATCCTCAGCTAGAAGATAAATATCAGTATCACACGCATAAAGAGCACAAACTAATGGAATAACAAAAGCGACATGGGTTTTTAACCACGCATCGATGTTTTCACTAATATCCACTTTTAATTTTGCTTTTTCAAATCCAGATTTGATTTTTTTAATACGGGGCGTAGTATCACAGCTAGGCTCACCAATTGTTATTTTACTTTTTTTTGAAAATAAGCATCGGATCTCGTGATCTTCAAAATAGCCCCCTGCTCCTGGAAATCCTAATAATACTCGTTCAGGGCCTAAAGCTTCAATATATTCTTTAGGTCCTTTAGCATTATTACCTAAAAATAGAATTGTTGGGATATTTTTATTGTTAGCTAAAATTGGTAAAATCGATTCTACTTGATTTTTTCTCATAATCACTATTACTAGATCATAAAAATCATCTGGTTTTAAACTTTCAACAGTTTTTACTTCCGTAGTAGTTTTCTCTTTAGTTAAGATGTTATTCAGAACAATTCCATGTGTATCGATATCCTTTAAACGCTACCCCCGAGCTAAAACCGAAACTTCATAACCAAATTCAGATAACTTCGCAGCATAATGACTGCCTAATACCCCCGCACCATATATTAAAATTTTCACAATTTCACAACCTCAATTTCAAAATATTATTTTAAATTTTTCTTGCTATCCTAAATGGTAAATATCTTCCTACTCTATTTTTATAATTTCTATAATCCTCACCAAATTTAGTACCCAAAAAATTTTCTTCATCAATAGCTTTTGAATTAAACGTAATAATGTTGAATATACCTATTAATAGTGTGATTCCCGTAGGAATAATTAAAAACGTCCCAATAACGAGCAAAAAAATTCCAAAAACAATGGGATTTCTCATTACTCTATAAATTCCTGAAGTAATAAGTTCAGTGTCATCTGTGGGTAATTCTATCCTAAAGTTAATCCCAAGTGCTACAATTCCTAATATTTCAAATAAAAAACCTACTGATATAATAAACATACCAATTAAAATCAAAATATCCGTAGACAAGAATTCAAACCGCCACAAGCTCTCGAATATATTATAGAAAAATAAATAGAAAATAATAAAACCTAACCATAAAAATATGGACACAGAACTAAGCCTGGTTAAAATAGAAGCTCCTTCATGAGTACCATGGGGATTTTTTCCACTTTTTTTAACTATAATGAGAGGCCAAAAAAATGCAATTAGAAATAAGATTATAGAAATAATAAAAAAAGATTTTATATATATCGGTTCTATCATTTTAACTCATCACTTTTAATACATATAACTTAAATTGATATATTCTAAAAAAAGATAAAATATCGTGGAACTTTTTTCATTATTTCCACAATCGTAAAATAATGATTGGAATTAAAGTTATTAGCCAACTGCAAATTAATAATATCCATCCCCCTAATAAAGTTAATTGAATTCTAGGAAAAATTTCCATTATATTTCACCTTTTATTTTATAATATTATTCATTTTTATTTAAAGTTTTTAGGTGTCCCTAAATTAAAACATTTAATCCTTAATTAAATGAACTAAAAAGAAGTATACACAAAATTTAAAATTGTTCTATACAATATTTAATCTGAAGTAAATAAATTTTAAATATATTTTGAAACTATATCGATGAAAAATTATTTAAGAAAGCTTATTGCTTCAATGTTTTTAATATCATTCCTTAATTTAGGTTTTTTATTGTTTGCAAGGAAGGTATATTTTAGAATTGATAATATACTCATATTGATGATTTTCATTATAAATTTTATGTTTAGACATTAATATTAGACCAATTTCTTCAGAAAAAGATCAATATGAACATCCTAAGCTCTCTATTTTGTTATTTCTACTTCTTCCTCTTATTGTAATTCTTCCATATCTAGAAAATGTTGTATTTATTCAAAAGATTCTTAGTATTTGGGATAATTTTTTCATATATCTATGTGGTATTACTTTATTAATTATTGGAGGGATAATTTTGATATATAGTCGATTATTGCTTGGTAAATTTGGAAGCTCTAAGATTATTATTGAGGAAAATCATTTCTTAATATTGAAAGGGATGTATAAATATATAAGACATCCCATATATCTCGGAATGATTTTAGTATTTTTTGGGTATGCATTATCGTTTAGAACTCTTATTACACCTTTTGCTTTTTTCTTCTCCTTCTTTATCTTATTTAAAAATCGCATGGACTCAGAAGAAAATATGCTTAAAGATAGGTTTGGCAAGGATTATGAATTGTATATGAAAAAAACGAAACGTATAATTCCATTTATTTATTAGTATTGGATTTAATTCTTTAAAAGAGATAATTATCTCCAAGGCAGATACGTTTAAATTGGTCGGGAAATGTCTCTTTAATTAAGTCTAAGTGTCGTGTACAATGACAAGGCCCAATAAAATCAATATTTTTCAAATATGAGAGCTTACGAAAGCCATGAAACCCTCCAATAATGGCTTTTATTTTTCCGATTTTTTGAGCTAAGATTATAAACTGTTCTAATCCGGGATGTGAACATCCTACTAGTATAATCAATTCATCATTTTTAGTTTTTAAAAAAATAGCCTGTTCTGATATAAAATTTCCTTTGATTTCACCTGAAATCATAAAATTTTTTTCTATTTCTTTTAATTCAGAGAATCCATGAACTTTATACCTAGAATATCTTCTTAAATAGGACTTCAAATGAGCTATAGGCACATAAATTTCAATATTAGGATTAATTTGAAGTATTTTATCTAAACCTCCTGCGTGGTCATGATGATTATGTGAAATTATAACATTTTTTATGGCTGAAATATTCACATTAAATTGTTTAATATTATGGATTAAAATATTCCCATTCCCGCCTGTATCAAATAAAGAGAAATTTTCTGTGAAATGGTTATATATTAATGCAGAGAATCCAAAACCAGGTAAAAATCCAGGTTTAGGACATTTATCATCAAATACAATATTAATTCTAAACGATGAATACATATTTATACATTAAAAAAAATAATTGTTAATTAAATTTTTAAGGACTCAAATAGAAAATACTACCATTCAATTTCTGCCCATAGCGCTGGGTGATCAGATTGTGGGTCTAAAATGTATCTTGCATCTAAGACAGTAAATGTATTAGATACGAATATATGATCGATTCTATCCTGATCGAATACTTCACGGATTTGAGCCAACCCAACACCATTATCATCTACTCCTGTTGGCCATTTTGTTAACCAAACATCCTGCAATACAGCAACAGACATATTATAATAAAGTGAACCTTCTCGAGTATTGAAATCTCCCATTGAGATTACATTCTCTTTCCCTTCTATGCGATCCATCAGTATTTCCATATGAGCTAGTTTAGCATCATCACTTCCAGAAGGATGGTTTACGAATACATTGAAGATCATACCAACCACTTTTATTTTAACCTCAGTAGTTCCAATTTCATCTTCGTCACTATACGTAAAAATTGTTTTTCCACTAATAATTGGATATTTGGACAATACAGCAGCCCCAAATGTTCCTGTAACTGTTTTAGGCCCATAAAATGAATAGTAATTTAATCCTGTTAAATGGTTGACGAAATAACGTACTATATCTGAATTTCCACCAGAAAGTCTCGCGACGTCACACTCTGATAAACCTATAATATCCGGACTCAATTCTTTAATAAGAGTCAATTGTTTATCATAATTCTTTTCACCACTCATATTAGCACCTTGTTGGACATTATATGTAAGAATTTTAAAGGGCGTTATGGTTCCCGCTTCAGGAGATTTACGATAAGGTTCATAAAGAGATACTGATATTGTAGTACCAAGTAATAAAATTGCCAAGAATCCACCTATCACTAATTTTTCATTACGACTTGAAAATAAAGCTGTGAATTTTAATGATTTTTTGCGAAATATTCCTTTAGTAGGAATTGTTATAACAACTAACAAAAATGGAAGCCAGAATAAATTACGAAAGATTGGACTCACAGGATCTACATATCCCCAAACATATGTGAAAATTAGTATCAATGACATGAGGAGAATGAATAAACCTCCTAATCCAAATGCTTTACCTAATTTAGATGGACTCACACGTTGCTCAACAACTTCTCTAGATAAGCAAATAACATCAATAAAAACTATCGGTAATGACATTATCATTACACCTAATGGAATGTAATAAAACCAAGGAGATGGATGGTCTATAATAACAGGATCTGAATCAGGATTAGCAGGAAATGGGAAAGTATGCACTGCAATAGTTAAAACAACTGAAATAATGAAAATAATATTCCAAAGCCACAACATCCAGGGCTTTAACTTCTTAATGATTTCAGGTTTAATAGTTAAGACTAATATAGATAAAGAAATCATTATAGCTACAATAATTGAAATCGCTATATAATTTCCTTCAGTCCATCTTGAAATAACAGTTGGACTACTAAAAGCAAAGTAATTTATAATTAATGCACTTGTAAGTCCTAAAGCTAATGGATATATCATTTTTGAACCTTTTCTTTCCTCCAATTTTAGCTCTCCTGTAGAAACATTTTTTTGTTCACTAGTAGGATTTGTAAATTCTCCACTACTCTTGGTTTTTAGTCGACCTATTATTGAGAGAATAACAATCCCTGCTAGAATCCACCCAATAAATTGAAAATAATTATATGTAGAAATATCGATCGTTGAATTAAGTGCTCTAAATGTAATTGAAAGTAAAACAGCCAAAGCTAGCGCTACGCCCAACCTCAAACTCACTTTTTCTCCATCTTCCTTGAAACTTTCTGAAAAATACCCAGGAAAGAAAAGCATAAAAGCACCTACTCCGAATCCTGCACAAATAATTTTGTATGCTGTATCTAACAAAGGATTAATCACACGGGTAAGAACTATTACAACAGCTACAATTTCAAGAAAATAATTTGGAATTTTATTCTTAAAAATTAAAAGAACAAAGGGTGATAAAAAAAATGCCATTGCGAGTGCTTTTTCATCCATTGCTAGTTTTAAAAGCTCTAACATATATATAGCTTCAACGAAATCGGAGATCAATTGTAAGAAGAAAAGAAACATTATTGTTAATAATACTAGTTCAGAATGGATTTTTTTATAAAAATTATTAATTGATGACATAATTTACAAATTAATTTCTTTTGTTTATAAATCTTCTATTTCAAGTGACCCTTAGATGTTTGCACTATTACGTTTTTCAATCCCTCACTTTCCAAAGCAGATTTAACTTTTAGCATTTCATCTATGCTTGGTCTAGTTATTTCATGATTTCGAAAAATAGGACGATAATCAAGTACAGAGACTTGAATCTCTGGATTTATTTGGCTTAATTGAACACCCCATTCATGAACTTGTTCAAAACTCCTATAGAAGTATTTATTATAGGGAAGACCTACACCCATAAAAACAATATCTGGGTAATATTGATCAGATATGTATTTCACAGCATTCCATGCACGATCCATATAGATCTTCACAAGTTCTCTATCATCGATTCCAATTATTCTTGAAAAAATCTCAAGATCATGCGACTTTAAATCTGGTCCAATATCAGTTATTCCTGCATCGATTAAATCATCTATATAATCTTTTGTTAAAAGACTAGCGTTTGTGTCGAGGTGGAGCCTAACTTTAGGATCACTATTTAAACTTTTCAAATCCTGAAAAAATTTTATTAACCATTTTCTATTAAGAGTGGGTTCACCACCAGAAATCGCCATCCGATCCACTTTGTACCTTTTTCTTACCATTGTCAATTGTGCCGCTGCTTGAATAGGAGTTATCGGTAAAATGTTAGAATTATACGTCGTGGTAAAATTTTGGCAGGTTCTACAGCGAAAATTACAGCCTGCTATAAAACACGCCACTTCAATATAGATCCCTTTCATTTTTAAGTTCCATGGCGTTCCAACACCTCCAACTGAATGTGGCTGAAAACCGTGAACTATTCTCAACGGTTCAATGCCTTCAGGGATATTTATATTAATAATTGTGCCATCCTTAAGTCCTGAATGGCAAGCAGGTTTTAACTGTCCATCTACAACTACAGCACAGCTATAACAACCACCTGTTTCACAGGGAGCAAAAATCCCTTCTTTTTCAGGATCTTTAGTAAATTTAAATCCAACCCTAGTTAAAGCATCCTTTATTGTAATACCTTTAGGAACCTTGATCTTATTATCATTTATTATAATATTAATAGTATGTTCTGAAATCTCCAATACTTTATAAAAAGCCTTAGAAGGACATGCCCAAAAACAAGTTCCACAGCCAATACATATTCTATCTCCGGGACAATGAATTATTGTGGAACAAATACCACAATCTTTACAAATTTGAGTGTTTTTTTTAAATTTTTGTATTGCTTTATCAGATTTTGACATTGCCATTTAATATTTAAGAAATTCTAAAAAAAAAATTTAAATTATTTATCATTTATTACCAAATTCTAAAATAAAAAGATAAGAATATATACTTTGAAACAACGATTTATTAAAATCACAGTTTAATAAATAAAAAATGGGAGTAAAAAGTTATTTTTATAAAATCTGTATTGTTGGTAATTTCGGAGTAGGCAAAACAACTTTACTTCACCAATATTTAGAAAAGAGATATAACCCAAATGTAACGTCTACAATTGGCTCTCATTTTTTTGTAAAGCACCTCAAAATTCCAAATGTTAAGAACTTAATAACTTTGCAAATTTGGGATTTAGCAGGTCAGGAGCATTTTAAATGGGTAAGACATGTATTTTATAAAGGTGCGAAAGGAATAGTATATGTGTTTGATTTAACAAGAAAAAACACGTTTGAAGATATAATAGGATGGAAAAAAGAAGTAGAGAATTCAATTGGCTTTTTATCGAATGTCTTAGTGGGAAATAAACTCGATTTAGTTAACTCTGAAGAAAAACTAATAAAAGTTCAAGATTCTGATCGTTTAAGACAACATTTAGATGCGTGTGAATATTATGAAACAAGCGCTAAGACGGGTACAGGTGTTAATATAATATTTAAGAAATTAACTTCAGAAATGTATAAAATCTCTAGAAAATAATTGGAATAATCAACTATTTTATTTTAATAAAGCATTAGAAGGCATTTAAATTGTAATTTAGAATGCTCTTGGATCATAAGTTTCCACAAACCATTCAAATACAGCTGGGAGATTCTCAATAATACGATATTTAATCTCTTTATGCAAAACCACTAGAAAGATTTCTTCAAGCTGTCTTACACTCTTAAAATCTTTATTATTTTTTATTTCCTTCAATTTATTCTTATCTTGAAGGTCTATATGGAAAATGATATAATCTCTCATGTCAACATATTGCAAATCCCATGAATATTCAAGTTCACCTTGAATAAGTGAAAGAAACTCTTCAAATGAATCTTTAGAAATCCATCCCTCTAACCAAGTAGATTCATCCTTATATAATACAAAAAAATTAGCAGTAACCTCAGGAGGTTGATAATTCTCTTTTACTTTTTCAAAATCCGGCATCCTGAATGCTTAAATTAAAAGCTAATTAAAAGTTTTTTTAATTTCAATAACGTAAATCATTATAAAATCAATTCCAGAGCCCCTTACTATATTGATAAATTAAAAAGCTTTAGAAACCTTTAATAAGAAATATTTTATCAAAGTGCTAAAACTCAAGGGATGATTCATGAATTTATATAATTTAGTCTAGCAATATCAAACTTTATAGGAACTATTACAGTTTTATTTTAAAATTAGGATCTTCATAACCTAGATTTTTCGTTATAACATAACATAAACTAAGAGATTATAAAAGTTATAAAAATTTTAAATTAATCTTATATGTAACAGAGGATTTTGAAAAATACTACTTGAACCCTTAATACTTTAAATAAACTAATAACGAAATAGTAAATATAAAAAAATATTCGATTTTAATGGTATATTTTCAGCTTAATCGATTAGGATTTGATTGCGGACTGGATAAAAAGAATTGTGATAAATATCCGGATTTCTGCATGGAATGTGTCAAAAATCAGCTTGAAAAATTAGGATTAGATATTAGTCAAAATATAAAAATCACATTAATTGATTCTGAAGAAAAACGACTTCGGATGTCTCAAGAATTAATATGGCAGAAATTTTTGGATGTTTTAAACTTAAAACATATTGTATTAATAGCTATTAATTCTGGTTTATCTATCGTTAATTATCCAATTTCAGGAGCAGGTGTAAATATAGAATTGTTGACAGGATTTATACAAGCAAATGTATCATTTTCAGAAACGAGTAATGTTTCGAATGGTAATTTAAATCATCAAAATAACCATCAATTTTATGAATTTCAATATGAAAATTTTAATATATTACTTAAAAATGGGCAATTCATTAGGATTTGTTTAGTATTAGATCATAAGGCTTCTGAGAGTCTGAAAACTCTTGTGACAGAGTTTCTTAGCGATTATGAGAATAGATATCGAGATAATATAGAGAATTATATAAAAACAGGGAAGCTTGGTTTTGGAAAGACTATAGATTTTATAATAGATACTTTTAATATTAAATTAGTATTTCCTATGGTTCTCACACACACATTTTTACCAGGTACATTAGAAACAATAAAAAAAAATCCCATCCAAAAAGCGATAATAGATTTTGCGAAAGAATTTTTAGCTTCAAAATCTGTCTTTTTTATCAATAATTTACTCAATAAAGTTCAAAAAATAGTTAATATTGACTCAAATGTCATATTATATGAAATTTATCAACTTCTTGAACAAAATGTAATCATTCCTACTACAATTGAGACTGCTGAAGATAGAGTTAAAAACTTTCAAGAAATACGAGCAACCAGAATTGCTAATAATGAGTTAATCTCTACGATAATAACTAATGAAGATGCAATAAATGAATTGAAAGAAAGAGCTAAGGAATTGAGTGTAGAAGAAGCACAAAAATTAATGAATCAATTTATTAGAAAGGCTGAAACCGCTGAACGATCTTTAGTGCATAAGGAAGCACAGAGAGAATATGAAAAAGCTCTTTATTTAGCAACTGGTTTTGATTTCAAACAAGATATTGGTAGAATTTCATTTATGGTTTTAGAACTTGATAAAAAGATTAAAGAATTAGAATTAGAATATGTTTTGGGATCTGGAGAAAAAGCAGAGAAAAAAAAGGACTATATCAATGCTATTAATTATTATAAACAAGGATTAAAAATTCTTGAAGATGTTGCAAACCTTAATGGAAATGAATCAAGAATTAAAAAATTGGAAAAAAAGATTTCAAATCTTCAAAAGTATCTATAAAAAAAATCGAATTTTCCATTCTCAAACCCAATCTATAAAAATTGTATAATAGAGATACTAATCAAATATAAAAACATTAAAGAATCACAGTTATTTAAACTAATATTAAGTAATTTTTTTAGTTTTTAAGGTAATATGGAAGAATTAGATAAACTTGATAAGAGAGTAAGAAATATTGGCTTGCTATTAATAATCATAGCCATTATATTATTGCTAATTTGGACGATAAGCTATTTGAACTCACCAAAAAAAGCATCTCCTTTATTAATGTCTATCGGCATAGCATTATTACTTGGTGGTATCTTATTAGTTACAAGGATCCAATATATAATTTGGATGAAAAAGCGTTATTAATTTATATCAACCTTCTTATATTATGAAAAATAGAAAAACAATTCTCTCTTTCTATAAAAATTTAAAAGAATCTTTAAAATAAGTATTATTGAAGGTTTAATTTCTTGTTATTAAAATTATTTTATCTTTTTGATGATTTTTTGGGTAGTTACAAAATTAAGTGATTGTGTTTAAATCTTTCGCTGACCCTCATTCTTTTTTAAGCGCGAAATATTCGCCCCAAATCTCTTGGTACTTTCCAAACCATTTATCAAGCTTCTTAAATTCTGCTTGAAAATATCTGTGCTGAGCTCCCATAACGCGTTTATCGGGTAATTCGGATAAAATGATTTTAAACTCTTCGAATTTCATCTCAAACATCTCCTTGTGTTCGGGAAATCTTCCAAGATTATGTCTAAAAACACGGTAATCCAAGACTCGCTGTGCTCCTTTTATCGTCATCATACTCCGTTTAAACGAGGGGTAATACGTGTATTTCTTATGATACGATTCTAATAGGTTATTGGTGGTTGGAATGAACGAGTTTCGCTGGGGGGCTATAATTTTTGGCAACCACCCCTCTAACTGCTTGAGTGCAGTATGAAGTTCTTTAATCTTTTTTCCTTTCATCCTTTCAATAGTATTTCTTATGATTTCTAATTGAATATAAGCATCGGATTCATGTTTGGTATTAATGAGTGCGTAAAATCTGTCCCGAAGCCATCGCCACTCTTTAGGGAGAGGTTTATTTGATCGTTTAGACATCCCTGCAAATGCTTTTACATGGGCGGAGGCAATCCATTTCACGTGTGTCAAGCAGTTCTGCTGAATAATATGCTTAAAGCCTTTTGTTCTAAATAGACCGCCTAAATTAGTCGTGCAATCCTTTACTAACCCATTAATCCATAGCTGACAGTTCTTTCTTCCTTCCATTAAGACTTCTCTGCCC
>CAYSZJ010000108.1:0-15679 GCA_964435435.1 uncultured archaeon | reverse complement strand
GAAAATATAATAGGTTTTAATTTAGGATTTGCCATTTTCATACCTGTAGCTAATGCTGGCGCTCGACCATGAAGTGCAAAAACCTTTTGAGAAGTATGATGTACTAATGTTATTAATTGAGTATAACAACCGATTCCTATAATTAATGGAAACAATTTAGGATCTATTTTTTCATCCTCAAATACACGGGTAAAAAGATGACCTATTATACCATACCCACATCCTGCACAAAAAAGGGAATTGTAATTACCAAAAAGATATCCTCCCATAGAGAATTGGACATATGGATGATCTGGTTTCTCTGTTGGATATCGTGGACCTAAACCTGACATTATTTTGATACCTCCTTAATAATTTTTGATATATCATCTGGATGATGAAACACACCTACTTTGGGAATTTTTATTATTGGTGTTTCAAGTTTTTTAACTCTTTCTACCTGTTCAGCGATAAATCCTGTGTAGTTTAATTCAGGTATAATAATTGCTTTAGCACTTTTTACTACCCTCTTTACTTTTTCATCAGGAAATGGCCATACTGTTACTAACCTAAATATTCCAACTTTAATTCCCTCTTCCCTAGCTACATCAACTGCACGATAACTAGTTCTTACAGGTAAACCATATGCAATGATAACTATATCCGCATCGTCTAATCTATATTCTTCGGTTATTGAAATTTTATCCATATTAGATTTTATCTTTTCAATTAGCATTTCCATGAATTCTAAAGCATTAGATATTGGAAGTCCTTCAGAATTATGAGGTAGATGAAGAGACATAAGTGGAAAATAATCTGTACCGATTATTGGAGGTTTTGGGATAACGTATTCTCCAGTTTTATCATCCTTATAAGAGAACTTTTTAGTATAATCTTGAGGTAATTCACGACTAATAACTCTCTTAAGTATTTCTTCTTTTGGAGGAATATAAACAGGTTCATGAAGATGTCCTAAATAAGCATCAGAGAGAATAAATACAGGACATCGATAAGTTTCAGCAAAATTGAAAGCTTTTATCGTTAAATCAAAAAGCTCTTGGCAGTTCATTGGAGCTAATGCAATAACTTGAAATTCTCCGTGACCAGCAAAGCGTATCAATCCTAAATCGTTGTGATGTGGTGCAGTTACAGGTCCATGACTACCAGGACCAACGCGCTGAACATCGCACAAGACAAAAGGAATTTCAAGATTTGCTGCCATTGAAATGGTTTCAACCATTAAAGAAAGACCTGGTCCAGAAGTAGCCGTCATTGCTTTTGCACCAACTAAAGATGCGCCCATGACTGCGTTTATTGATGCTAATTCATCTTCCATTTGCATACAACTTCCTCCAACTTCTGGTAACCGTTTAGCAAGATGTTCTATAACTTCAGTCGAAGGAGTTATAGGATAACCTCCAAAAAAATTCAGACCTGCAGCCAATGCACCTTCTGACATTGCAACATTTCCCATCATTACATATTTACCTTCTGGCAAATATCTTTTACCATTCTTTATACTCATTTTTTTCTCACCTTATTATGTTTTAGCTTTTTCAGTTTGTATTTCTTCCTCATCCAGAACATAAATACACCAATCAGGGCAACAATACTCACATCTTCGACATCCAGTACAATATTTTTCTTTTCCTTCCTTTACTTTTGGTATATAAGCAATTCTATAATTCAGCTCATCACTAATTTCTAAAATACCTGTAGGACAAATTGAGATACAGGCATAGCAACCTCCACATCTACCCTTATTTAAGAATAGGTTGAATTTTTTATCTTTATTCTCTATTAGTTTTGGAATTATTAATCATCTTTCTTAGTATTTGATTAATTTAAGTAAATACTCTAACAATTATAAATTTCAGTCAATAATATTTTAAGGTTTTCTCGATTTTCACAAACAATATAAAAAAGACAAAAAAGTATACTAAGAAGATTTAAAATTCATGATAAAAATAACTATTTGATGCATAGAAAAGCAATGGAACCTTTTGGTTTAGCCCTTAAAGAATTTTTTGAAGGAAAAAAATATGCTAAAATTATTTTTCATCGAGATGATGGATTAAAGGATGAAGCTCCAATCAATTTTTATTTCAGAAGTGAAAATAACTTCACATCAATAGAAAAACAAGCACTCGCATTATGTCAAGGAAGAGTGTTAGATATCGGAGCAGGTGTTGGACCACACAGTTTAGCACTTCAGGAGTGTGGATTGAAAGTTTTAGCAATTGATATTTCTCCTCACGCATGCGAAATTATGAGGAAAAGAGGCGTAAAAAATGTTATATGCTCTACTGTTTACGAATTGAAAGAAGAAACATTTGATTCGATTCTTCTTATGGGAAGATCAATAGGATTTGTAGAGAATTTATCTGGGCTTAAAAAATTCCTAATTTATTGTAAAGACTTATTAAATCCCAGAGGATTAATATTATTCGATTCTATTGATATCCAATTGACAATAAATCCCATTCATTTGGCATACCAAGAAGAAAACGTGAAAAAAGGACGTTACGTTGGAGAAATCAGACTTCAAATAGAATATGAAGATATTTTAGGAGAAAAATTTCAAATTTTGCATGTAGATCCTCAAACATTAAAGAATTCTGCGTATAATTTAGATTGGTCCTGTGAGATTCTGCATAAGGAAAAGAATGGGTCTTATTTAGCTAAAATCTTCCGGTAATCTCTTTAATTCTTCAACTCTTTTAGGAGTTGTTTTTCCAATCCTCCAGTTTTAAGAAGTTTTAAGAGTATCGGATGAATTTTTTTTCCAACATATTTTTTCCCAGTACTTAAATTTGAAACTTCGGCTTTTGGAATATTTATTTCAATTTCATCTCCCGAGCTAAATTGCTGTGAAATTGCATCAACTTCCAAAAGAGGGAGTGCGCGTGCAAATGATGACCTATAAAAGATCCTCGCAAATGACTCTGCTACAATGGCAACAATACCTTTTTCTTGGAGGATTGTAGGCGCAGTTTCTCGGCTTGAACCGCACCCAAAATTTTTTCCTGCAACGATGATATCACCATCTTTAACTTCTTTAGGAAATTTTTTATTGATTGTCTCACATGTATGTTCCAATGTCGCTTCTAACTTATCTAAATATTGGCTCGGAGAGATTGCATCTGTATCAACGTTATCTAGAAAAAGCCATACCTTTCCTTTAATATTATCTCTATATTCTTTAATTTTTTTACTATTAACTATTGCCATATACTTTATCACCTCTTAAAAGTTCCTAGGATCTACGATCTCACCTGCTAGTGCTGAAGCTGCTACAGTAGCGGGAGATCCAAGATATATTTCAGATGCATTGCTACCCATACGACCTTTAAAATTACGATTTGAACTTGAAATACATCTCTCACCGGGAGCAAGCACACCACCATGGGCTCCAAAACAGGCTCCACAATTAGGGTTAGTAATTATTGCTCCAGCATTAATTAATGTTTCTGAAATTCCAGACTTGGCAGCTTTTAACCAAATTTCTTGAGAAGCAGGAGTTACAATCATGCGAACATCTGGGTGTATCTTCTTTTCTTTCAATATATTTGCAGCAATTTCAAGATCTTCTAATCTTCCATTTGTACATGATCCTAAAAACGCTTGATTGATTTTAAGACCTTTTACTTCCGTAACAGGTTTTACATTATCTACTGTATGAGGACATGAAATATGGGGTTCTAATTCAGATATATCTAATTCATATGTGTTTTCATAAATAGCATCAGGATCGGGCTTAATTAATTCAAAAGATTCATTTGTTCTTTCTTTTATCCAATCTATTACTTTCTGATCTGGAACACCAAATGCAAATTTCGCTCCTAGTTCAAGTGTAAAGTTAGACATTGTCATTCTTGATGCAATGCTCAAATGTTCCATGGTTTCTCCAGCGAATTCTATTGATTTATATCTGGCAACTTCAGCAGTATAATCTCCTGCTATTTTTATAATGATATCTTTGCTCATAACATTATAAGGTAGCTTGCCAGTGATATTAAATTTAATAGTATGAGGTACCTTAAACCATAATTCTCCCTTTATATACGCATAAAATAAATCTGTATTTCCCACACCACAACTTGCTGCGTTAAATGCACCATATGTGGTTGTATGGCTATCTCCACCTACTATTAGCATTCCAGGTTTTATATGCCCTTTTTCAGGCAAAACTTGATGACAGATACCTTCTTTGATATCGTAAAAGTTGGTGATTCCTTGATTTTTGACAAATTTACGAATGATGTCATGTATCATAGCCCATCTTTCGGTTGGAGCAGGATTATAATG
The DNA here is from genome assembly GCA_964435435.1 of uncultured archaeon. Classification (GTDB taxonomy): domain Archaea; phylum Asgardarchaeota; class Lokiarchaeia; order Sigyniarchaeales; family SOKP01; genus Loki-b32. The sequence goes on along the minus strand of CAYSZJ010000108.1, from coordinate 11,392 downwards.
ATCAAATAATACAACAATTCTATTAGGGTCAAAAACTTTTCTCTTCCTTGCCGGTTTTATCTTATTAAAATCTAAAGCAACTTTTGCAGTACCAAAATGGCTCATTATCAGATCAAGCTTTGCATTTATAATATTACCAGGTTTAATATCACTTTCTGAAAGATTGTGTTCCGATAAAATCTTTTCTGCTATAGTTTTACCCGACATCGTCAATATCTTAAAATAATATTTTGAAAAAAGATAAAATAATAAAAACTACATTAAATGAGTTTTAGCAATTTTATCCAATTCTTTTTGAAGTGATGCATCAATAGGTTTTATAGGGGATTTATTTAACATTTTTGAAGCTAATTCTTTTGCCCTTTTCCTAGCAGATTTTGAACCTAATGCCTTCCATGAATCTCGAGTCATTCTATCTATAATTTCACTCGGAAAAAATAATTCTTTTCTAAAATATTTTAGAGTAGAAGGATGGGATAATAATTCTTCCTTATCCCCATAATCTTTCAAAATTTCTGAAGCATATGGAGTTCCATAATCCTCAATACCTTCTAAAAATCTTTTAACCATTCCTATTATTTCATTATCAATTATTAGTTTTTCAATACTTTGAGTTGATTCAAAGTCAAGCATACCTGGACCTGAAACCATATTAATTCCCCCTAAACCAGCTAATAATGCTCCCATTCCTGCCTCAAATCCAGCTTGACTATCAGGGATTTTTGAATCACTTAAAGACATATATGCGTGTGTAGGCAAATTCAAAAATTTTCCCATTTCAATATTACCAAGATTAATCATCATTGTTTCTATTGCGCCCATTGGTGTAGTTCCTTGTTTCATATCAAATACTGCTGGAGAACCACCCCATATTAATGGACCACCTCGTTTTGTTAATTGAACAATAACAACTCCTGCTAGGCACTCAGCACAATGTTGTGTAATTGATCCAATTAAGGTTATCGGAGCATTTGCCCCAGCTAATGGCATTGATACAAATTCAGAAGGGATCATACTTTTAGCAGCATCTATTAATGATTGAGTTGTCAGATCTGACCATTTTAAAGGTGGACTCGGACATGCATCAAATATTGCTAAGGGTTTCTGGGCAAGATCATCTTCAGAATTCCTGCAAGCTAGAAGGATTTCACGCATGATTGAGAAGCTTTCTTTACGAAATGTTCCTGTCACTATAGGTTTATAGCAATTTGATAATGCTAAATATAATCTATGCCAATCTTGGGCAATTTTCGGTACATCTTGATATATTAGTGCTGTACTTTGGGCTTCTATATATTTCAATTGTTCTACAATCTTAGAAAATCGAATAAAATCTTTCGACAAACCCTCTCTTATTTCTCCTGTGTTTTCATCAAGTAAAAAAATAGCAGCAGACCCAGGATCAAAGTGAACTTGTTCTCCTTCTAGAGTTATGTGTTCCTCTCCGTCCCGATCAAATAGAGTGATTTTGCTAGGAACTGAATTTAAGCATTTATCTACCAAATCTGATGTTATATAATAACGCAAATCTTTATGATTTAAGCCATGTTGATTAAAAATATCGGTTGCTTCTTTATTTTCAATGAAGATACCTTGAGTTTCTAATATTGATTTCGCTTCTTCAAGAATTAATTTCTTATGTTCTTTATCTAATATTTGAATTTTTGGTCTAATTATAGTCATATAAAGATCCTCCATTAAAGTGAATCTATTATTTTACGAATCTCATATATAGTTTTCGGAGATGTACCACAACACCCTCCGACAATTTTCGCACCTAACTTTATCATTTCATAAATATCTTTAATAAAATCTTCTATAGGTTGTTCATATGAAGTTATAAGACCTTCCAATCTTGGTTTTCCGGCATTTGGTTTAACTGAAAGGGGCTTATTAGTTAGTTCAATAGCTTGCTTTAATAATTCAAGCATTTCATTTGAACCTAATGTACAATTTGTTCCAACAACATCTACATTTTCATTCTCCAACGAATTAATACACTTCTCCAATGAATCTCCCATAATTGTAAAAAATCCTCTTTTAGTTTTATTGTAGGTTATGGAAGCAATAATAGGCTTATTAGAAATATCTTTTATCGCTCTAACTGCCACTAACATTTCTTCAATATCAGAAATAGTTTCAATATGCCAAAGATCAACGCCATTTTCTAATAATTTCACTTGAGTAGAAAAACTTAAATACCAATCTTCACTGGAAGCATTACCAACAGGAGGTCTAAATTCTCCAGTTGGTCCAATATCTCCAACAATGAGGCGACCAGGAGGGCAAGCTTTTTTTATATTATCTAAAGCATTTTCAATGATTTCTTTAATTCGATCTTCAACATCATGACGCTTTAAGTTTAATGGTGTTGCGCCAAAAGTATTTGTTTGACACATATCTGAACCAGCGTCATAATAAGATTTATGAATTTCAACAACAGAATTTGCTTTTTCAATATTTAATAAATCAGGAACTTTTCCTGGTTCTAAATCTCGTTTAATTAATTCACTACCCATAGCCCCATCAAAGAGCACAATCTTAGAATCATCATTTAACCAATTTTGAAATATCAAACTTAAAACCTCCAAATTACTTTTCCAGTAGTGATTTAACTAGTTTAACTGCTTCCACTGCATTTTCAGCAAAACCATCTGCATCACATTCTTCTACCCATGAATTTGTTACAGGTGCTCCGCCGAGAATAACTTTAAATCGATTAGTCAATTTCCTTTCCTTTAATATATCAATGATTTTTTTTTGACCAATCATAGTTGTTGTTAAAAGGGCAGAAATTCCAATAATATCAGCATTTTTCTGAATTGCCACATCAATTATTTTCTCTGCCGGAACATCTGCCCCTAAATCGTAGACCTCAAATCCATAAGCTCTAAGCATTGTGCCAACAATTGTCTTTCCTATAGAATGAATATCACCTTCTATTGTCGCAATTACAACTGAACCTAAGGATAACTTATCTATTTCACTTTGAAGATGAGGAATGAGAATATCTAAACAATTCTGCATTATCTGTGCCCCTCTCATTAATTCTGGTAAGAAAAATTCGCCTTCTTCCCATAATTCTCCAACTTGACGTATTCCATCCCCATATCCTTTTTCTATGACTTCAAGTAAATTCATATTTTCATTAATAGCTTTATGAGCAAGTTCGATCGCTTTTTCTTCGTCTAAATCTATTATTGCCTTTCCCATTTCTCTATAAATATTTTCAAACGACAACTCAATCTCTCCTAAAAATTTACGTGAATAATAAAATAGAATATGTAACTAACAATTAAAACAATATTAAAACACATATAAGAAATAAGAAAAATATTACTATTAGGTCCACATTTTTATCCATTTAAACTAAAGAAAATGGAAATGCCATGTGCCTCCAAATAGCAATATCCTCGAATCTTAAAGTTTCAGCAGCAGTCATTTTTCCACTACAAGTGTCTTTCAGTTTATTCCATAAAACTTCAGCTACTGTATTAATAGACATATTATTAGGTATAATTTTAGAAGCATCAACGTCGAGATTACACTTCATCCAATCACATGTTTTTGGATCCCCGCAAATCTTTATTACTGGTGCAACAGGATTACCAGTAGGACTACCCTGACCTGTTGTCATTATAATAACTTGAGCGCCTGCTGCGGCTAAACCTGTCATAGATTCAACGTCTATACTAGGTTCAATCATTAACCATAAGCCTTTTCCTTTAGGTGGTTTTGAGTAATCAACAATTCCTTGAATAGGGGCTTTACCCGCTTTACTAACTGTGCCTAGAGATTTTTCTTCAATGGTACTTAAACCTCCTTCAATATTTCCAGGTGTTGGTTGTATGCCCCTAAAATCAACCCCTAATTTCATTGTATTTTCCAAAAATTTAGATATTAAATTGTCAATTTTCTTTGCAACCCTTTCATTTACAGCTCTTTTCATCAAAATGTGTTCTGTACCGATCCATTCAAGAAATTCTGGTAAAATGGATGTACCGCCTAATTCAACAATTTTATCGGACACTAAACCAACAGCAGGATTTGCAGTAATTCCTGAAATAGAATTTGATGCTCCGCACTCCAATCCTAAAATCAAATGAGAAAAATCAAATACTTCCCGCTTTAACTCTTTTGCTTCAGATGCCATTTTTTCTCCAATTTTTGTACCTTTTTCAATGGCTGCAATTGTCCCCCTCTAACATCTTGGACATCAAAGAATTTAACAGGTTTTTTTGACCTTTTGATTATTCTTGCTAAAGCATCACTCTTCATATTTTCACATCCTAAACCCACAACTATTACACCATAAATATTTGGGTTAGTAGCAAGTCCAGATAATGTTCTCTGAATGTTCGCAAAGTCAACTCCAAATTGCCCACAACCCGGCGGATGAGTAATTGCAATTGAATTTTCAACATTCTTAGATATTTCTTGAGCTACTTTATTGACACAAACTACACTAGATAAAACCATTATTTTATTTCGAATCCCTACTTTTCCTTTTGGTCTTTCAAAACCTAAAAATTCTTCACTCATTATTTAGACACCTCAAGATAATGACTTTTTATATTATGAACATGTATCCAATTGCCGGTATTGATATCCTCGGTAGCAATCCCTATTATTTCTCCATACTTTTTCACTAACTCACCTTTTTTTATGTTTATCAATGCAAACTTATGTCCAGTTGGAATCTCTTGATTTATTTTAAAAGATTGACCTTTTATTTCTATTTCTGTATCTTTTGAAATTTTCTCAAGGGCAGTAGCACAATTATCCTCTTGATTCATCATTATAAACAAATCTTTTCTGATCGACATTTTAAAACAGCTAAAAAAATATAATTTCAATATAATTAAATTTTAAGAAAAAAAACTAATATAAATCTTTAATTACAAAATCAAAATGGAAGAGTTAAACTAGGAGAATCTCTAAAAGTTGCATTTAAAGATATAAATTTTATTGCTTATGTTATAACATATTTTGGTCATCAAGTAATGACAACATTTATGTTGTCTTCATTACCATATTGGACCAAATTTATTCTTCTATCAAGTAATCCTTAAGTAGAAACTATTTTATCAGCATTTTTTCTTATATTTATACTTGGAGGAGGAGTGCCATTATGGACATATATAGGTAAAAAAGTAGGAAATCATAAAGCTTATATTTATGGAACATTCTCAACAACGCTCTTATTTATTCCTCTAATTTTTGCTAGTAATTTATTTACTTCGGCAATTTCCATCGCTTTTATAGGTATTGGCATATCTTGTATCTGGGTTTTAATGTACCCTGGCTTTTCAGATGTGATCGGTAGCATTGTCATAAAAACAGGAAAACGACAAGAGGGATTATTAACCGGAATAAGAACACTTTTTGGAAGGGCTCTAATAATTCTCCAAGGAGGGATTTTTACTTTAATTAATTTATTAACAAACTATATCCCTTCTGATGTTCCTATTGAACAACCACTCTCTGCTCAGTTTGGAATACGCATACTTATGGCGGTAATTCCCATGATTTTCTACTTTATTTGATTTTTGATGATGATGTTTGTGTATAAATTAGATAAATCTACGGTGGCAAGGAATAAACAATTATTAGCGGAAAAAAAGTTGCAAATTAAATTTATAACCTTATTTTAATTTTTTTCTTATTTTAATCTTGAGAAAGTAGCAAAAGTTTATTCTAATTAATGAATTTGATTAAATACTAATTAAAAAGAAAAAAAATAATATAGAAATTTTTCTATTATTTAAAGCGCTACAATAGCTTCTATTTCTATTATCATCCCCTGTGCGGGAAAGGCTGATATCTCGACGCATGACCTTGCAGGAAAATTTCCTGATGCTCCATTCTCTTCAAAAAATTTCGAATAAGCTCTATTCATTTTTCCAAAATCTTTCATGTTTTTTAAGAAAACTGTAGTTTTAACGACATTTGACATTTTTCCTCCCGCAGCTTCAACGATCCTTTTCACATTTTCTAGTGTTGTTCTTGTTTGTTCTTTAATATCTCCTGCTGTTCCTCTCCCAGGTCCTTGACCTGAAACAAAAAGCAAATTCCCTACTTTTACCCCAGGACTATAAGGTCCCACGGCTATTGCCCCTTCAGGTTTTAAATATTCTATCTCTACCATATTTTCTACCTATTAAACTTAATATTTTAAATATATGATTTAATAATTTTTTCCCCTCGCTAAAATTTCCCATTTACCTATATATTCATTGTTTTTAACAACATGAATATGGTCATAAAGGTTAATTGTAATACAAACATGGGCAGGAATTAATTCAATTTTTTGTTCTATTTCAAAATCCGCTACAATTGCTTTTAGTTGAGTATGCTCTTCATTCATTACTCTAAATTTAATTTTTGGGTAACCTTTTACAATTGGTTTTCCATCTCCTATAGGTATTGCCTTAGTTCCAGCATCGATCGTAAATTCTTTCTTACCTGTTTGATTTTGAATTGTACTTAGTACAGTTACTGCAGGTTCAAAAATTGGATTTACTCGATGTAAATGTTCATCTGAAAATACATAGGTTCCTGGTTGAATTTCGGTCACATCTTTACACTTAGCAGCATACATGTAAGTTCCTGATCCAGAAGTAGTTACGTAATCAATGTTAAAACCGTTTTCATTTAAAAGATTCTTTGTATCTATAATCATTTTCATACAATCTTTAGTCATTTTTTCTTTTTGTTCTAGGTTTATCATTGGTGTTAAATGGCCCTCATAACCTTGAAGTCCAACAAGTTTAACTCCTGGAGTTTTTTTAATAAATCTTGCCATTTCTAGAGCTGGGATTCCAGGTTCTACTCCAGCTCTTCCCAAACCTAAATTAATTTCAAGTAAAACCTCTAATTCTAAATTAGCTCTAGTTGCATGCTTACTTAAACCTAATACATTTTGTTTTGAATCAACGGCACATCTTATTGAAGCATATTTATTTAACATAACTAATCGTTTTATATGGTCAGGGTCAATAACTTGATTTGCAATTAATATATCATCAATACCGGATTGTACAAAAATTTCCGCCTCTCCAACTTTAGCTACAGCAATACCTTGAGCTCCTCCTGCTTTTAAAATCATATGAGCAACAATAGGCAATTTAGCAGTTTTTAAATGTGGACGTAAATTTACCTCATTTTCTTTAGCAAATTTAGCCATTGTTTCAATATTTTTTTGCATAATGTCGTAATCTACAACAAGAGCGGGTGTGGAAATCCTATCTTTCCAACTTGTTTCCAAGAATAACATCTCCTTGATTAATTAAATGATGATGATTATTATAACGACAAATTGTAATTAAATTTAATGTGGAATCAAAAATATAATGATATACAAAATTTTTACTTTTATGAATATAAACTTTAACTTAACTGGTAGATTTAATAAAATAAGTTCAATACAATTAAATTTTAGATATTCTATTGAAAAGAAATTACTATTTTTGAAGGATTTTCATGGGGATTTTAATTAAAAACGGATTAATAATAGATGGGAGTGGTTCTAAAGGATATAAAGCGGATATAATAATTAAGAAAGAAAAAATTGAAGAGATAAATTCAAACTTAGGAAAAAGAAGGAGTTGAAATAATTGATGCCTCTAACAAAATTATCACTCCTTGATTTATAGACCTACACAATCATGCTGATCTTAACTTAAGTAAAGAAAATGAATATTAAACTTGAGTGTTTTAATAATTATGAAAAGAGAACGAAATAATGAGAATAAATGGTTAGGGTTTAATTTAACTAAAAAAAAAGTTTATTATTTATTAATTCTTAGCATAATTGGTTATTTCCTCTTCGCAATGTTAATGTATAACGCATTGGAGGTTTTACTAGAAGCACGTAATATTTATACATATGAAATATCAATTTATTTTAAAATTTTGTTATTAGGTTTTTCTAATCTCATTATTAGTATTTTATTTGTGGGTCTATGTAGCTATACTATTAGGAAGCTTTACCTATTCAGAAAATCATTAAAGAATCAATAAATTATAGAATGTCTACTGAGGAAAAACATTCTTTGGAGAGCGATAAATAAGATCAAATGCAAAGTTGAGAGTTTTATTAAAGAAGAAGTTGATCCTAATGGACCATTTGAGAAGACAATTAGGGAGTATCTAAAAAAATATATTAATCGTATCTTAGGAGAAAATTATGATAAATGGGTAGAAAGATATCATAAAACTGAACCTTACAAATATAATAAAAAAGACTACATTTATTGGAAAAAATTATTTGAAAAATTAGGACGTTTAAAAGAGGTAAGAGTACATTTAGCGAAGGAGTTAATTGATAGTGTTCCCGATCATACTACAATCAGAATAGGATTAAGATCAATATTAGGAAAGGAATATGAAATTTGGAGAAATAAATTTTCAAAAAAACCATTTACAGAAAAAGAAATAATGTATTGGAAAAATATATATGAAAAATATGGTTCTATTGGAAAGGTTTCAGAATTAACTGGTCATGATGTTAAAGCTATTAAAAAACATCTAGAAGAGTTAATGGGAAATCATTTTAAAAGCTGGTATGAAAAATACTATATTCATCACTCCACAATCTATACAGATTCTGATGTTTCTGATTGGAAATCTTTATTTGAAGAATTAGGGAGTTATCCTGCTGTAAGTAATGAAATTAAAGATACATTAGGTATTAATATTAGACCAAGTGTAATTCGAAGAAGAATAAAAAAATATCTGGAAACAAGGGATATCAATTATAATAATTGGTTAGATGAGTTTTCTCTTAGCGATAATATTGTAGATATTGGAAAGAAAATTCATCAGATAATTGAATATTATTTCATGTTAAACTTTAAAGATACTGATATTTTTGTATTCTATGAAATAACACCATCAGTGGATGCAAAACTTTTTAGAATTGATAATTCACTAATATATCCAAAATATATAGGAAAAAAAGTTTTTAATAAATTAATTATAAATCTTGATTACTTGTTTTCAACTAGTCTTGCTCGGTTATATCCTAAAATGTATAAGGGTTATCACAGTGAGGATATGCTTTTATTAATCGTTATGCTCATTGATAAACCAAAAAATTATTCAATTCCCTTAGATATACCACATAAAGAGAATATCAAATTAATTGATGTTGATTTCTTCTTGAAACTTTTCGATTTTGACAATTCTATAAAAAAAAATATTCTATATGCTATTCAGTTGGCTAAAAAGGCACCATATAGCCTAAATGCATATAATAAATTAAAAGAAATAGCAAATTCTGCAAAAATGGAATTAAAACTCAATTTTGGTAATAGAAAAGACCAACAGTTCAGATATAACGAAATATTGAAAAAAAGTTCAATTTAAGTATTTATTATAGATTCTTTATCTTATTTTTTAATAAATTTGGTAAATAAAAAATTCTATATTTTTTGGATTTTTATTACAATTAGAAATATTATATAAATCGTGAAATTACTTGAGTCAAGAAGATATAAGAAATGATATTGAAGATGTTGATAATAAAATTGAAGCATTATTTCAAGAAATAAGAAAATATGAATCCGATGATGAACAATCAAAAGCTGTTTTAGAGTATCTTGAGGATTCTTATCGTAGGATGATTCAACTATTAAGACAGAACATCTTAAATTATGAAAATTTAAATTTCAATACAAAAGAATCATATTATGATGAGATTTTTGATTATAAGAAGAAAGAGTTAGATTATGATGAAAAGTATGTTACAACATCTGAAAAACTTCAAGGAAGTAAAAATGTTCATTATTCCGCTTATTTGAGATTAAATACTAAAATATATGATTTTTTTTTACAAAAGAGAAATCAAATAGTACATCACCATCCTCAAAGTGATATAAATATACCTGAATTTCTTAATATGACGGTTAACACAGAATATGGAAAAATATTCTCTAATTTAGATAAAGCAATAGAAAGCATAAAAACAGAACTTGAAAATCTTGGAGACAATGTTGGAGACTATAAACGATCTAAAGATTTACATGAAATATTAGGTGATTTATTTGTACATAAAGTATTATTAAGAAATGAAAGACAAGATTTTTTAGGAGAAATTAAAAAAGAAAGCTATGCTAATCAAGCTGATGAAGTAAAGAAAGCTTTTAACTTTTATAATATAGCAATTGATTTTGGGAGGAAACTTGAAGATGCAGGTATTAGTTATTTAACTTATAGGGCAGATAATTACTTAGAAATCTTTAAGAATTTTTTGTTCATAGATAAATTGGGAAATATAAAAGAAATTACTGATCTTAAAGAAAAAAGAGACCATATAGAAGAGAAATTTAGAATTTGGGAGAAATATACAAAAAAAAAGTTTAGTACCAATCCTCTTAAAGGAATGAAAGATTTTTATCCTGAAGATTTAAGAGAAGTTAATTGGATATTAAGCATAATAAAAGATATTGCAGATCGTTATAATTATGATGAGTTTGAAACACCTTTATTAGAACCAATTGAAATTTTTGCTGCGAAATCATCACACGAATTAGTCTATGAGCAATCTTTTTATGTAGAAAAATTTGAAGATAGGAAAATAATCTTAAGACCCGAACTTACTCCTTCCTTAGCCCGAATGGTTGCTCAAAAATCTCAGGAATTAAAGAAACCTATTCGATGGTATTCAATACCAACTTGTTTTAGATATGAGCAACCCCAACGGGGAAGATTAAGAAGCTTCAAGCAACCTAATTTTGATATTTTAGGTGAAGAGAGTCTTTACGCTGATCTTGAAATATTTAATATAATTGTAGATATATTTACTGAATTTGGAGCCACTTCAGAACAATTTCAAATTTATTATAATAGTAGACGATTTATAGATTCAGTTTGTAAAATTATACTTAAAATAAGTGAAGATAAATTACTCTTGGTTTATAAGATATTAGATAAATCAGATAAAATGGAAGAAGAAGAGTTTGAAAAATATGTGATTGATACATTTCAAGACGAATTAATCATACAAGGCATATTTAAATTAAAAGATGCTAAAAATGTTGATGAGCTATTAGAAAAATTTAATGATATTTCACCTGTATTTTATGAATCTGAAGGATATCTCGAAATAATTAATTTTGAACGATTATTAAATGAAGCGGATATTTCTAATTATTGTACTTTTTCTTCTGGGACAGTAAGAGGGCTGGATTATTATACAGGAATTATTTACGAAGTATTTGATACTGGGAAAGAAAATATAAGGAGTATTTTCGGAGGAGGTCGATATGATGATTTATTATCCATATTTTCAGATGAAAAAATAACGGGTACAGGATTTGGCATGGGTATTTATACGCTTTCCTTATTTTTAAAAACATACAACTTAATTCCAGAAGAAATTCGAGAAAAA
>CAYSZJ010000107.1:0-15809 GCA_964435435.1 uncultured archaeon | reverse complement strand
AATCTCTTAAAACCTATAAAAAGCATCCAGAAAAATATTTAGGAACTCCAAAACCGCCACGTTATAAAAAGAAAGATGGTGAGTGTATGATTGTTTTCCCGAATCAACAATGCAGGATCAAAGAAAGTTTTCTTTATTTTCCTAAAAAAACTCAATTATATCCCGTTAAAATACGTATAAAGAGTAAATTACAGCAAGTCAGGATTATTCCGAGAGGAATAATATATCAGATGTTATATCCAAGTGGGTATTGTAGTTTCCAAGATCCTATCTTGGGCTTAGAACAATGGGGTCGAGAAAAGGGTTTAGATACCAGCCATCTAAGTTTCTATGGAGGATCAGCACCTGATTATTTTGAAGACAGGAGAGACGGAATTGAAGGTAATCAACGGGCTCTTGATAGATTTGATGATTTCGATCCAGATTTTGATGGTATTCCAATGTTTCCTGTATTTTCTCCAGGTAAGGATATGACTATAAATAATTTTCTCACCAAAGATTTGAGATTGACTGAGAGAGTTTTAGAATATAATATTTATGTGAATGGAAAAGAGATTGATCTTGACTTCTGGGCTGATTTTATGATAGCTCCTGAGGATAACGTGCTTATTGCCCCATATTACGGATTGAGGGAGGAGGTCCGTGATATTGAAGATAAGGTAATGATACAAGGATCACTAACTTGGGATAAACAACAATCTTGCCTTGCATCTTTGCAACCTAGCCAGGTGGAAATGTTATATGAATTTTATAATCGATTAGAGAGCAAGTATAAGGAAAGTTCAAGTTGGCAGACAAATACTAGAAGCCCATATACGGCACACTTTAAGTTTTTAATCGATGAATCCATTAGAATTTTAGAAGATAATAATATTATTACAAGTGTTAATTATCTTGATAAAGTTAAGGCGTTATCAAGAATAGTAAGTACGACACATTGGGAGGGTGCTGTCACGGACGCTTTTAATAAGCTTAAAAGGGGTGCTAAATTTGATCTTACAGAGGACTATTTAATTTCATGGTATGTTGGAATGTGGTATGAAATAGAAAAGGCTTATGATAGAAATGATATCTTATCTACTGAAGATAAAAATATCGCCCTTTATGAATTAGATAGATTATTTAGATCTCAATATAGTCTTTATGATGTTGGAAGACCAAGCAAAGTCTATTTGCCAATAAAGCAAGCATATGAGAAGTTGCGAAAGGTCATATATGAAGAGACAGATATTTGTCCTGATCAAAATAAGGAGACATTCAATTCAATATTTCAATTTAATCCCCATTGGTATGATAAGCACACATATAACAGACCAGATTATGTTCCTAGCATAGCTCATTGGCAATCTCTTGGATCGAACATAAATAGTAAATTAGAAGAAAAATCGTTGGATCATTTGGTACCAGTTGTTAACTCTATTATTAATGAAATAGTTGACATCATCAAATTCAATATTGAAAGTCCATTAGCGGATAAGCCTAATTGGGCAAAGAAAGAGCTACTTGAAATGGTAATAGACTGTCCGGGTATAGATGTTCTAAAAATGATTAAGACAATGAAGGATTTATCATTTATCTTGTTTAACCATCCAAATTATGGCATTTCAGCCGGAGAGAGAAATAATTATTTAACAGATGTATATTTTATGTGGGATGGAATAGATCCTTCTACAATTAATGCCCTTCTTTATCGTATCTCGACTCTATCCATTGATGATTTTCAAATTATTAAATTGGATGATGAGGTAAATGATGATGTGCTTAAGAAGTTAAAAGAGCATGCAAAGAATGCGGTATATGAATGGATTCAAAAATATGGTTTAATCAATTATGAAGGAGTGGGAGTTGGTTATCAGACTAAGGAGTTAAGAGATTTACAATTCAAGACTTTTAGAGCTTTATGGAAAGCTGTGGCGTATCGTGAGAATGGCTTTTTCCTTTCCTATAATAGAGTATTTAAGGCGTTTGATTTATGGCAGGGCTTTTACTCTAGATATATTACACGACCATTAATGATTGGGGATAAGACTATTGAAAGAATTGTTGGCAAATTTGATAATTTTATTAGCGAGATTAGTGGAACTACATGGCAGGATAATGTTAAATTGCAAGCATATCAATTTGCAAAAGAGAGATTAGTCCAGCTTGAAAGAGCAAAGCATGATGCAAAAGAGACATGGTTAGACACTAAGACTGGAGTTTTATCATGGTTTGATCAATTATTTGAACCATCTCCAAGAGATCCAAGGTATTCATATGGGTTCACAAATAGTCCTATTTATAAAGCTTGGATTGTCTGTATGGGCATCTTCGAGCTTTTCGGCACAGATCCTATGACAGGACATTCGATTCCTGATACAGTCTTTAACGTTGATGAAGCGGGAAGATATGCTCCCCATCATATAGATCGTGATAATAAGGCTTCATTAGCGTTATATGACCTTATTCTTACGTGGAATAGTTATCACCCTGATCCTTACGAGGGATTTAGTGAGTCAATGGGAGAGACTCATCAAAGGATGCTGAAATATCGTTTGCGAAAGTTGTTTGAGTTAGGAATTAATAAGGATGAAAATTCTGTTCAGGGCTCAAATTGGATTACGGAAGAGGACTTTAAGGCAGTATTTCCTGATAACCTTGAGTTTGAGGTTGAGTTTAGAAATGGAGATAGATTTAAAGGTTCTTTATTCTATCTCTGGAATGATGTCTTTACAGAGAGCAGTTTTCAAGACAAGTTGGATGGGATTAATGATAAGATTAAGACTTTTAGAGATGCACTTAAAGACGGGAAAAATCCTTATATTGAGCTATTAAAAGCTTCATATCCAAGTGTAGAGGATAGGTTTTTAGAGGATGCCCAGACGTTTGCTACCGCCTTTTGTAGACTTGGTATTGATAGACTGTTCCCCACTACTGAACGTCATTCTGCTGGTGAACTTGCTTATATTTGGCATATCTATATGATGAAGACGGCGTTTAATTTAGAATAAATTAAAAATATTTTTTTCTCTAATAATTTATATTTTTGAGTAGACTTATATTTTATATATAAGTGAATTTATAAAAATGGCGACTGACAAGAAGAAAGTACAACATCTAAAAGATCCACAACTACTGAAGATTAGATATGAATTAAGGACGTTACTTCGATTAGAATATGAACATAGGCTAGAAGAATTTCACAAGAGATTATCTGATATAAGAAAGAACAGTGACTTAACCTATGAACAAAAAAGGGATAAATTAAGAGATATTCGAATGGAACGAGAGAGATTTGAGTTAGCAAAATTAAAATATCCCATTAATTGTGCTATTTGCGGAGATCGAATGGAAAATTTAGTATGGAATCCTAATCGACATCAATGGCGTTGCATTCCATGTTATGAACATGCTCATAAGAACTTTCCTGAAATATATCCTTAAGACACTTGTCTTTTTAAGCAAAAAAGGTCGTCTCGATCTCTTTCTTTCCTAACAATGTATGATCAAATACCAGACCGATTGCATCATCATAATGTCTTTCATCTAATTGAACGTCCGTTGCATGACCAAACGTAAGTGATTCAGCATGTTCTACTAAAACTAACTTATCTGTAGCAGAACCAATTAAAACACCGTAAATTTCTTTCCAATCTTCTGGTTTAATTGCTTGATTTGCATATCTACTAGCATATAATATAATCGTTTTGTAAGCATCAGCTTTAATAACGACTGGTTTTTCTATCTTTTTATGGGACAAATTATAAGATTGAAAATTTTCTTCATTTTTATCTTCTAATGATTCCTTGTCATTATCCTTTTTTTCTAACTCACCAGACATTTTCATCTTATTCCAATTTATTTACAGATTTGGTTTTTAATTCTAGAGAATTAATAAGGATTTTCTTAATTAAAATTATGTATAATTAATATCAATTGAAGAATTAAGTAATGACTGATTTTTAACTAAATCTTTTAATTAATTTGAGATAGATTTCATAAATCTGAGTTTGATATCCCTTGGATTTAATGGTATATTGTCTACTTTGGCATTTCCAGGTAACACATTAATTTTTACAAAGTGACAGCTCACGCCTAAACCTTTCAATGTCAGAACAATTTCTTCTTCATTTTTGATAACAGTTATAGATTTAAATCCCGCACCTTTTGCAATTATCTCCAACTTGGTTTCTTTACTTGTATATGTGACTTGATCTCCCGTTGAACCATAAGTCCCATTATCAATTACAATTAAAGTTAAATTATTAGGCTGATTATTGGAGATAGTGGTTAAACTACCCAAATTCATAAGTAATGAGCCATCTCCATCTATACACCAGATTTTTCTTAGAGGATTCGATAGCGCAAGTCCAAAAGCAATAGAGGATGCAAGGCCCATGGACCCTAACATATAGAAGTTTTCATCTCGATCTTTGATACTATATAATTCTCTCGAAGGTGTTCCAAGGTTACAGACAATTATCTCATCATCTAAAGATTGAACAATCTTTTTTATGACATCATATCTTTTCATATTATTTTCCCCCATAATTGTTTTTTTAAGAGAATACCTACTGATTCTAGTGATTTTTTACTATAATTAACGGCATTTTCTATATCTATAATTTTTTCGGGTGAATCTATTATGAACTTTTTAATATGTAATAGATCTAATAAATTTGGTGTAAGTTGTCCCATTGGAATTTGCGCAATAATTTTCTCTCCCTCAGCTCCTCTATGACTCATTATAAACACAACAGGAATCTTATATAACTGTAAAAGAGATTTTATGGCATTAATTGAATTGCCTAAACCAGAGTTTTGTATTAAAATTGCGGGAGTCTTTCCACCTAAATAAGCACCAGCAGCTATTCCTACGCCTTCTTCTTCTCGTGTTATTGGAATATGTTGAATCTCTTTTTTTTCTTCAATAACATGCAATAGATCCTTTAACATAATACATGGTAATGATAAGATTAGGTCTATACCTGAAGATTTTATAATCTCATATAATTTGGAGTCTATCTTCATAGTATTTCACATATAACTAGTATATTTTTAACTAATGATTATAAATAGTTTTGATATTTTTTCAGTTTTAAGATAAATTTGATTTTATGATCTTGATGCGTATCTTTAAAACTTGAAATAACAAATGATAATATATACAATAAACCTTTTAAACAATAATGAAGGCATTATTATACGAATATAACCTTCCAAGATTAGCTTTTGCACGGATTGCTGGTTTATTTAGTTTAAGGGGATATTTAACCAAATTAGGTCCTATAAGATTGAAAGAATTACCAGAACCATCTATTAAAGCTGGTGATTGGGTTGTAGTTAAAACTAAATATTGCGGAATATGTGGAAGTGATCATAAACAAGTTTTTCTTGATGGTAATCGTGATAATCCGATGACAGCTTTGATTTCTTGGCCACAAATACTAGGACATGAAGCAGTTGGTTGTATTGAAAAAATAGGTCCTAAAACGAATCTTAAAATTGGAGAACGCGTAGCACTTAATCCTTGGATAAGTTGTTTACCAAGAGGAATAACACCCCTTTGTAGTGCATGTCAAGTTGGAAAAAATACATTGTGTAAGAATTTTAATAAGGGAATTCTTAGCCCTGGTATACATACAGGGAATAGTAGTGATGCCACGGGAGGATTTGCGGAATTTTTCCCAGCACATGAATCAATGGCTATCCCAATTCCAGATGACATTAATTGGGATCAAGCAATACTTTCTGATCCGTTCTCAGTAGCATTTCATTCAATTTTGAAAGTCAATATCAAACCTGGTTCTATATGTGCAGTATATGGGTGTGGAAATTTAGGACTTTTAACAATTTTAATTCTAAAAAAAATATTTGAAGATGTCCAGGTAATAGCTATTTCACGTTTTTCACATCAAGCATCTATGGCAAAAAATTTTGGTGCTGATTTAGTTATTGATTCTACTCCTACATTTAAAGTTATAGAAAAAATTGCAGATTATGTACAATGCGATATTTACTATTTTAAAAAGAAAAAACCTTGGTTGATTGAAGGAGTTGATGTTCTATTTGATACAGTAGCGTCATCTGAGACTCTTGAAACTGGTATTCGAATTGTTAAAGCACGTAAAAAAGATGCTGAAACTAATAATTTAGCATCTGGATTTATTGTTGTAACTGGAGTTTCTTCGCCAAAAAGATATGAATGGACTCCATGGTATTTTAAAGAGATAAATATTATTGGAAGTAATGCCTTTGCTATTGAGGAGTTTGAAGGAAAGCGTGAGCATTCTTATCATCATTATTTTCGTTTTCTCCAACAGGGACGTCTCGATCCTACACCTATGATAACTCACAGATTTAAATTAAAAGAGTATAAGAGAGCATTTATAACAACAAGAGCACAAAAAAGGCATAAATCAATTAAAGTTGCATTTTCTTTTAGTGATAACCAAGGAGATGAGAAATAAATGAAAAAAAATAATAAAGGAAAGGGAATGCCCGCTCTTATCTTTGAAATGAAAGTAAATAAATTGATGAAATCATATTTTCGTGGAAAAAGAAATCTTACTGGTTACTGGAAAAAAGGCGGTCCTGTTAGTATTAAGAATGTTCCTACCCCTTCTCTCGTTTCAGAGAAGTGGGTTATAGTAAAGACAGTAAAATGTGGTATATGTGGCAGCGATATGAAAGAGTTGACACTCAGCGGAGCCCGAGACAATCCTTTACGTTCGTTAATCTCATTTCCTCAAATATTGGGACATGAACCTGCGGGGATAATTGATCAAATCGGAAAAAATGTAACTAAAGTTAAAATAGGAGATAGAGTTGCTATAAGTCCATGGTTTCCCTGTGGTTCTCGGGGAATCAGTCCAAAATGTCCGCGATGTGAGCAAGGAGACTATACTCATTGTCATAATTTTCAAAAAGGAAATTTACCAGTTGGAATGCATTTAGGAACTACAAAAGGATTTGGTGGTTTTACTCCATTTATTGCTGTACATGAATCTCAATGTTTTTTGATTCCTGAAGGTGTTTCATTTGACCAAGCAGTGTTAGCAGATCCTTTTGCTGTTGCATTTCATTCAATTTTAATTTTGGATCCTTCTTCTGATTCTACAATATTAGTTTATGGGTTGGGAGTGATTGGATTATTAGTTGTAATGATTTTAAACAAGATATTTAATATAAAGAAGATTGTTGCAATTGGTAGATATGAATATCAAAAAGATTTAGCATTAAAATTAGGAGCTAAACACGTTTTTACGAGCAATGGAAATACATTAATAGAGGAACTTACTGAATATATGAATGTTGAATTATATTCCCCTGAGAAAGGTTTAAAATGGGCAATTGATGGTGTAGATGGAATTATTGATACTATAGCATCTGCTGAAACTTTAGAAATAGGAATAAGAGTCTTAACTTCTCAAGGTCGTTTAGTTTTTCTTGGTGTTAGTATTCCAAAAAGATATGAAAGTACCCCCCATTACTTTAAAGAACTTGAGATAGTTGGATCAAATGCATTTTCCATAGAGAAATTTAAAGGAAAAAGAGCTCATGCGTTTGAATTTTTTATGGAATTTCTGGCAGCAAAAAGAATTGATCCCTCCCTTTTAATTACTCATAACTTTCCACTTGAAAATTATCAAGATGCTTTCAATTTATTAGCAAATAAATCGCAATCTCATGCTGTGAAAGTTGTATTTGATTTTTCTGACTAGATCATAAAAGAAGCCGAATAATTCTGAATGCCAATTTAGTTAATTTTAATTACAAAAAATTTAATTAAATTTAATAACTAATAAATTTGATTTAATCAAAACTTTGAAGGTGAGTACGATAGTTATAGAAATAATTGCTTCAATCTATACAATTATAATAGGAATCGCTATGCTATGTATGTGGCTTTTGTTATTAGTGAAGGGAGAAGTACCAGAACTTAATACTAAGCCGACACAAATATTTTTTCATTTGGTTGCTGAATTTCTAACATCTCTCATACTAATAATCGGAGGAATTGGATTAATAATGAATCAATCGTGGGGTGTAGCGCTATTCTTTATTGCTATTGGAATGGCAATTTATTCTACGATAAACGCAGCAGGTTTTTATGGACAGTTAAAAGATTGGCCAATGTTTGTTGCCTTAATTGTATTTACATTTGTTTCTCTTTTAATTTCAATATTGATAATACTTCTCGAATTCCAGTTATTATGATAAAGACCTAAATTATCCCTTTTTTTTTGAATTCTCGAATCTCCTCATCAGTATATCGCAAATTTTTTAAAATTTCCTTGGTATTTTGACCTGTTTTAGGAGCTATGCTTCTTATAGTTAATGGGGTCCTTGTATATTTAATTGGAGAAGCAACATTTTGAATTTTCCCTAATTTGGGATGATCTATATCAACAATCATATTACGAGCTTTTATTTGAGGATCTTCACAAGCTTCGGTGAAAGTTTTTACAGGCATGACACAGGCATCCCTATTGATAAATATTTCCATCCATTCATTTTGTGTTTTCTTTAAGAATTCATTTTGAATTTCTTTAAATAACTTTTCTCTTTCCAGACCTTGTACAAATTGTTTCAATATTAAATCATCACGCTCGAGCCCTTTACAAAATTCTCTCCAAAATTTTACCTCAATAATTCCAACAGATAGAAATTTATTATCCTTAGTCTTATAAACGTTATAGAATGGAAAATCTCCATGTAGAAGATTTACCATATCACTTAAATCTTTAGAGATATGGTAAGCAGCTACCAATGGAATAAATGAGAAAACAGAATCGGTCATCGAAATATCTATATATTGACCTTTTCTTTTAGGATTATTTTCTCTTTCGATAATTGCACCTAATATTCCAATAGCTGTAACCAACCCACCACCTATATCAGCAACTTGAACACCTGGATTTATAGGAGTTCTTACTTGATCTTCATTACCATAAATTTTTCTTTCTTTATTCATATCCAGAATTCCACATATTCCTATATAATTAAGATCATGCCCGGCAATTTGTTCATAAGGTCCATATTGACCATATCCAGTTAGAGAGCAACAAATTATAGACGGATTTATTGAAGTTAATGTATCATAATCAATTTTTAATTTGCTCATTACTTTTGGTCGAAATGTATCGAGAACCACATCGGCATGTTTTACTAATTCGTAAAAAATCTCTCTTGCTTCAGCTTTTTTCAGATTGAGGGTAATAGATTTTTTATTCCTCATTAGAATTAAATGAAATGCACTTTCTCTATACTTACCTTTTTGATAAAACGGTCCTGGATTTCTATAAGGATAATTAGGATCTTCTACACGGATAACCTCTGCTCCAAGATCACTAAGTATCATAGAGCAGTATGGACCTGGCAACATCCTCGAGAGGTCTAATATGACTTTTCCTTCTAAAGGTAATGGCATTATAATTAGAAATTAAGAAATTCATAACTAAAAGTTTTCGAAAAAAATACTAATAGAATTAAAGTAAATTTATTCAAGTAAAAACTGTTTCCTTCTTCTCTGAACCCATATTATCTCCCCATCTTTACTAAATCGAAATATTTCAAATTCATTATTATTCCATATCAACATCCATGAAGAACTTGTAAAATAGTCTATTGGATGATTAATCAATTTCAAATCCTTAATTAAAGATTGAGATTTATGCAATACCGGCATAAATTTAATTCCGCCTATTTCTAACAATTTTTTAGCTGAGCTTTTGCGTGATTTATATTTGTAGAAAAATTCGAAGGGTGAATTTGGAATGTCATTTTCTTCAATACTTAAAGTTTCAAGAGTATTTTTATGATTCAATATCTCAGCATTCTCTATTTTTGAAATTCTATTGAATCCGAGATATAGATGCTTCAATTGTTTTAATATTTTCAATTGTTTAATCGCTATTATCTTATTATTTCTAAGGTCTAAAAATTTTAAATTTTTTAAGTTATCTAATCCTTTAATTTCAGATATTTGATTATTACTTAGATCTAAAAATTCTAGGTTAGTAAGATTATCTAGACCCTTAATTTCAGTTATTCTATTACTACTAAGATCTAATCTTCTTAAATTTCTAAGGCTCCCCAATCCTTTAATTTCATTTATTCTATTGTTCCGTAGATTTAATATCTCTAAGTTTAATAAATGTTTTAAATTTTGTATTTCTGTGATCTGATTATCATAGATCATTAATAATTTCAAACTAGCAAGGTTTTCGATCCCTTGGATCTTAAGGATTTCATTATTATTGAGGTATAGGTATTCCAATTTCTTTAAGTGTTCCAACCCTTTAATTTTTCTAATTTTATTCCCTTGAATGTGTAAAGACTTTAAATTATTTAGGTTATACAAACTTTTTATTTCTGAAATTCTATTAAAATTTAAATATAATTTATTTAAATTTCTTAAATTCACCAAACCTTTAACTTTTAATATATTATCAATATTCTTATTACTTAAATTAATAGTTGGATAAGTCCCAAAAGGGAAAAAAATTTTACCTTCAAAATCTACATATTCTATAGACTTCAATAACAATCTTAATTTTTCGTTTTTAGTTTTCTCTAATGCTTTGATTATATGAATTATACAAAACTCTGATTCTTCGTGTTCTAAAGCCCATTTAATTGGTTCTACTGCTTGATCAGAGAAATTTCTAATAATTATACTAGCAGCGTTTCCACGTACTAACTCATTTAGATCTGAAAGTAATAGATTCTCAAGAAAAAAAAATACATTCTCTTCTTTAGAACCGATTAGACCTAAGAATTTTACACTTATAATCCTGGTTCGGCTATCTAATTCGAGAGGATTTTCAATTAATGATATCAATAATTCTGATGCTTTACTCTTATCTATTATTTTTATTTTAAAATCCTCATAAATTTCCTTTGGGGATAATCTTCTAGACATTTAGTTAATCATAAATAAATCTTAATTGTAAATAAAGTAGAGAAAAAATTAATTATATCTTATAATTCAATAATATCCACTTCCATTTTGTCTGTATTTATAATAGCAAATGTCGATTTTCCTGTTAAATAACCACAAACCTCACCTGGGTTTAACACTAAAACACCATTTTCATATTTTTTATTTACTAAAGAATGGGTATGCCCAGTTAAGATAATATCAAATTTGCCTGAATGAGCCAATGCATCTATAGTCTCTTGTTTTGGCATATGTGAGGCAAAAATCTTTTTACCACCTAAATCTAAAATCAACTCATGACCATTTTGTGCAAATTCACAGATTTGTCCTAAATTTTTCTTTAAAAACAATCGTTCTCCATCATTGTTACCAAAAACCCCGTAAAAATTATTCTTTATACCATCATCGAGTTTATCAAACCACTTTTTAACAAATGGTGCTACATAATCTCCACAATGAATAACTGCATCAACATTTCTCTCATTTATGATAGAGACAGCTTTTAATATATTATTCATATGATCATGTGTGTCACTAACTACAGCTAATTTCATCGTTTTTATACTCTCTTTTAGTTTAAAATTGATAGAATTTAGATATAATTAAATTAAATTATTATATGTTTTATATTAATACTAATGAAAATTTTGTGATTTAGACATGATAGAGGATATCTTCAAAACAGAAAAACAATTTATTGACAATGAATTGGAAAAATACTTTACTCATTTAAATAAACAAGAGAAAGATTTACTTCTTAAAGATTTTATAACCCAGCTCGAAGAATTTATAATGAATGAAAAGGCAAAAAGAATTCATCCTATACTATTAACTGCAGCTTTTGCGGGTATCGTAAATCCAATATATTTAGAGGATCAAATAGATCAAATACATGAAGTATCAATAGCGGTAGAATTATTACATAGCGGGCATATAATCCATGATGACCTTTTAGATGATGATAATACAAGAAGAGGTAAACCTACATTTCATATGCAGTTAAAGAATGAATTAAATCAAGTCTATAAAGATATAAATATTCCTCATAAGGATGATATAATTAACCTTTATGGCAGAGATATGTCGATCCTGGGGGGCTCTCAAGGATATTTATTAGGTTTAAACATTCTGAAATCCTCAAAATTCCCAGAACAACTAAAATTATTAGCCATTAATGAATATATAGAAGCTATGGATTATTTAATGAAAGGTCAATTAGTTGAAGAATACATGAATTATAATAAAATTACTATGACATTGGAACAATATTTAAATATAGCTGAATATCAAAAAGCTAGATTGTTCGAGAAATCTGCTAAAATTGGAGCTATTTTAGCTAAGGGAAATATTCATTATCAAATAAAACCATTGTCAGATTCACTATTGACTATTGGTCAAGCACATGCAATTCGAGATGATATTCTTGATATAGAAGGCGATATTAAGTCAAAAAATCGTTCAAAAATAGTATATATTTTAGCAATTCAAAACACTGACGAAAATCAATCGAAGAGATTGAATAATATATATCATAAAGATAGTTTAACTGAGAATGATATCAAAGAAGTGAATGATATTTTTAATGAAACAAACGCCTTAATAATAGCTGAACATTTAGCTAAAAATTTGGTAGAACAAGCAAAAAATAATTTAAAAGATATTTATCCCGACCTTAATAAGGAACAAAAAGTTTTCTTTAACGAGTTCTCCGACTTTGTATATCAAAGAGAGTATTAATTGTAAATTTTAAATTACTAAACAACAACATAAGGCATACTGTGTCTTTTTAACATTAAATTATTAAGTTCTTTAAAAACTTCTAAAACATTGTAATTTTGTAAAGAAGAAGTCCTATAGAAACTATTTAATTGCTTTTCTTCTACATATTTATTTATCAAATTGTCATTTATTATTTCTGATTTAGGGGTTTTATCCAATAAATCACTTTTACTCCCTACTAATATAATAGGAATATCTGAACTGACAGCATTCTTTTTTAATTGCTCATACCAAAAGTCTAATTGGTCAAAAGAAGAAAAATTTACCGAATCAAAGACTAGTAATGCACCATTTGCGCCCTCTATAAATTTGGGAATAAGTGGTACAAATCTTTCTTGTCCACCAAAATCAAAGATAGAATTTACGATATAATTTTCTTTTAAATCATCAGCTTTATCTTTAAAATTAATCTTCAGATAAACAGAATGAAAATTTATCCCTATTGTAGGAGAAGTATCGAAGTTAAATGAGTTAAAACAATAACGATTGAAAAGACACGTTTTACCAACAGCACTTGCCCCGCAAATCGCTATTTTAAATAGAGCGACCATAGATTCTTTTTGATCATAACTCATTGATTTTGATACCTTTTAATTAATAGGAATCACTATTCAATTCTTAAATTAATAATGTGTTTTGAATTTATTCTATAAAATTATTAGAGAAAATTAATAAAACTTTAAATAATTTGCTCGTAAAGATAATAACCGTGTAATATGAATAGTTTCTAAAAAAGTGAAAAATAAGCTTGTTAAAACTTATTTATTAAACTCATGATTTTTGATTTTTAATATCGGTTTTTTTAAAAACCTACAGCTAGTCCATCCTTCCTCCAATCAGAAGCACCTAAATAACCATTTTCAAGTTTGTATATCAATTGCGCACCCCCAAATTCAAAATAATGACCTTTAACAACATTGTGGCCTAAACCCTTTAAGTTACTTAATAAATGGTCGCTAAATCCAGATTCAAAACTTACTTGTAGACCTGGTTGGACTTGCCAACGAGGAGCATCGATTGCAGCCTGAGGATTTTGACCAAATTCAAATATTCGAACCATTAACTGTACATGTCCCTGCGGTTGCATTGGCCCTCCCATTACACCAAAACTCATTAGTGGTTCCTCTTTATTCGTCACAAATGCAGGGATAATTGTATGATATGGACGCTTATTTGGCCCAACTTGATTAGGATGTCCATCTTCTAAAGTGAAAGCACAACCTCGATTTTGTAAACTTATCCCTGTGTTAGGAATTACAATCCCAGATCCAAAACCCCAAAAATTTGATTGTATATATGAAACCATCAATCCATTAACATCTGCTGTAGTTAAATAAACGGTATCACCCCGCTTTAGAGAACCATAATCATAAACTTGCGCAAATTTTTGATTTATTAGGTTAGCTCTTTGATTTAAATAATCATGCTCTAATAAATAATTTGGGTTAAATTCAAGTGATTTTGGATCTGAAATATAATGATAAGCATCAGCAAAAGCTAATTTCATAGACTCAATTTCTAAATGTAGAAATTCCGAAGAATCTATATTATATTTGCTAAGATCGAAATTTTTTAAAATACCTAACATAACTAAGGCTGCTAATCCTTGACTATTAGGAGGAATTTCATGTAATTTAAAATCATTGTATACAATTGTCAGTGTGTCCTCCCAAGTTGGTTTATGTTTTTCCAGATCCTCTAAGGTCAGCAAACCTCCATTTTCTTGAGCATAAGATACTATTTTTTTCGCTAAACTACCACTATAAAACGCTTCTCCCTTGGTTTTAGCAATAAGTTCTAAAGTATCGGCTTGAGCAGGAAATTTAAATAATTGTCCAGGTTTTGGTGGTTTTCCATTTGGAAGAAATGCTTTCACAAAACTAGGAAATCTTTTTTTATACATTGCTGATAATATTTTCCATACTTGAGCTGTTATTGGAGATACAAGGAACCCATTTTTAGCATAATTTATAGCTGGTTCAAATAATTCATGAAAAGATAACTGACCATATTTTTTGGATAATTCTACCCATGCAGATACAGCACCAGGAACTGTCACAGAGTCCCATCCAAGCACTGGAATTGTGTCATATTTTGAAAAGTATTCTGGAGTCCAACCACTTGGTGATCTACCAGATGCATTTAAACCTACAATCTGTTTTCCGTCCCATAATATAGCAAAAGCATCACTTCCTATGCCATTCATAGTTGGTTCAACAACCGTTAAAGTGATTGCAGCAGCAACAGCAGCATCTACTGCATTTCCACCATTTCTAATCATTTGAAGCCCAGCTTGAGAAGCTAGGGGTTGAGATGTTGCTACTATGTTATCTGCTAAAACGGGCATTCTCTGAGATGGATAAGCAAAATTCCAATTAAATATTCTTACCAAATATAATCCCCTTAATTAATAATCATAATTTTGTGAATTATAATAATAATATCTAAAAATCTATTTTGTTTTAATTAATTGTAGTAAAGATATTAAAATAGTATTAAGAAAATTCTATATTGAATCTTATGTTTACAAAGGTACCAATCGAAGAAATAATTATAAGACCACCTGTTGAGGGAAGTTCCTTATCAACCTTAATTGCTGTTACTGGAGGGTGTTCTTGGAATAAGTGTAAATTCTGTAATACCTATAAAGGTGGATATGGTATTATTCAAGATTATGGAATTCGACCTATTGAGGATGTTAAAAAAGATATTGATTATTATGCCAATATTAATCGAGATGGCTTTCCCGTATTTTTAGCAGGAGGAAATCCAACCTCAGCTCCTACTGATTATCTTGCAGAAATTATAAAATACGTTAGATTGAGAATAAAAAATGTTCCAAGGGTAAGTTGCTATTCAAAAGCTCTAGATATCTTAAGAAAAACTGAGGAAGAACTTAAGAGATTAGCGGATGCAGGACTAGATATTGTCTATATGGGATTGGAAAGTGGAAGTAGTAAAATATTAAGGATTATGAGAAAGGGGACAAATGCTGAATCAATGATTAAAGCGGGAAAGAAAATATTAAACGCGGGAATTAAACTAAGTTTATATATAATTTTAGGGTTAGGAGGAAAAAAAAATTCTAAAGATCATGTAATAGAAA
>CAYSZJ010000106.1:0-15934 GCA_964435435.1 uncultured archaeon | reverse complement strand
TGGAAGATATTCCTACCTTATTATTGTAAGAGATTATGCTAATAACACAAACATTTTTTATGAAAATAGTTTTAAATTTACAATACCTAAACCTTTGATCGATTATATACTTCCTATTTCTTTAGTGTTAATTATAGGAGCTGCAGGAATTTCAATTTTTATCTTTTATAAAGGATTGCAAACTTATTTAAAAATTTTAAGAAATTTTGAAAGAAATTTATCATCTTAGTTTAGTGTCCTTCATTTTGGATTTTCTCCTTTTTCATTTTTATTAGATATAAAATTGAACTCATAGTCCCAAAAATACCTTGAATAATTAAGGCTAAGGATATCAGTAAAACAGCAAGAAGATCCTTAAAAATAAATAAAAATATAATAATAAAGATTCCTGCTACAGTAAATCTCAAAATAGAGGAAAGTTCACTGAATACAATTTTCCAGGTTTTAGATTTTTTTACTCGAGCTTCTAACTCTCGATGATATTGATCTTCTCCAATTTCTTTTATATACCAACTCCCTTCTATGTTATTTGCAAAAATTAAAATACTCCACCATAAAATAAAGAAACTAAAATAAAAGTCTAATGAACCTAAAACTATAATAGGTATTTGCATTAAAATCATTCCTTTCCAGCCTACACGTTTAGCTATTTTATTTGTTTCTAATTTCAATTCTTTTGAAACATATCGTGTGCTAAGTATATCAAGCGATCTCCCAATGAATGTTAAAAATGCGTTTATCAAATATTGATACCATTGTACATTACGTATAATTAATTGAAAAATCATATTCTTCAGCTCATCTTACGATATTCCTTTTAAATTTAATCTTTTTAATGAAAAACTTTTTTTATTAGTCTTTATTATTTCTAACTACACTTTACCAAATAAGTAAAGATTTACATTGTAAATAATTGTACTTATTAAATGGTAAAATCGTGGTTTTATAACCACATAAATATATAGCATTTTGCTAAGCGCCGGACGTTAAACTTATAAGCGTTGCAGGATAGTACTTCAGTTGCGATCTGTGGGAAACCTCAAGCTGTGAGTTCGCTCACGGTCATGGCTTTAAAGGATAATACCCGGTCCCATCCGAACCCGGAAACGCTTATTTATGTGGTTATTAATGACATTAAACCTTTCATTTCTCTAAAAATAAGTTTTTATACAATTAATTATAAGTTTAATTAATATTTCATAATAAATTACCTAAAAACACGTATGCCAAAAAAGTATATAGTTCTTTTTAAAACTATTGGAAGAAAGTGGTTTCTATTTCTTGTTATTATAATAATTATCGTGGCAATAATTAACCCAGTAGCAGCAATTTGGATGACCGGTATCACTTTAGTACTATTCCTTTTATCGTATATTCCAGGAATATTTTTTAAAAATAGATTGCATAAATTCATGAATAAATTTTTTAAAATAGAAGATGAATTAATAGCGCGAAAACTAAAGAAACCTTTAAAAATAATTCAGGAAGATATGTTTGATTTATCCCAAAAACAAGATAAAAAGAAATGGTTGATTATTTTTCTAAATAAACAATATATCTTTTATCATCAAGAAACTATTCAGGCATTTGAGGATCTTTACAAAAAAGGTTATAGTGAGAAAGAAATCCTTGATAATTTAACTGATTACAAAATTGATATTAGAGCTGAGGTTAAAGCAATAAAAGATACTTTAATTAAACTTAAAAGAATCAGTGAAAGGGAAATTTCTGTAAAAGAACATTACGAAAAGCAAAGATTCAATTAATCTGTTTAGAAAGAAATTAAGTAAAAAAAAAAAAAATTATTATTTAATCTATAGCTCCGAATTTTAAATCGAAACTATAATATTTTCGAACAGGTTTTTTAACATTCCAAATACACTTTAAACCTTTTTCGAATTGAACAAGATCCCCTTTCTTAAATTCTATTTTCTCTCTTGTTTCTGGATCTGTGACTTCCACTTCTCCCTCAAGTATATAACAAGTTTCAGTATCTCCATAAGACCAATCAAATTCACTTACTTCTTTGCTCCAAGTCCCCCAAGATTTAACATTTAATTTCTCTAATTGCTCTTCAGATGGTATTTTCTTTTTCATTTTCATTTTTATTGCACCTAATTTAAAAATTAAGTTTTACTTAATTAAATATTTTTTAAACAATGAATTGAGAAGAATTATTGTTCCTAGATTAATAAAATTTATTTTGAAAACCTTAATTAATGAATTATATTTTCAAAAAAGAATAAAAAACAAAAATAAAAAATTATTACACAAATAAATTACATTTTAAAATCCCGATTAAGTAAACAATATTAAATCGAAAAAAGATTATAATTATAACAAAAAATTATTAATCTATTCTAAAAGCGTTTATATCTAATAATTAAGACAATTCGCCCAAAAATCAAAAAGAGATTATAAGAATGCCCAAAAAGTTTATCCTAAAGATTCTTACTGCCGGGGAGGGAGGTGTAGGAAAAACCACACTCCTTCATAGGTACGTGGAAGGTAGATTCTCAGCGGAGACGAAAATGACAATAGGTGTTGAGTTTTTCCTGAAAGAGGTTGAGATTGATCAAAAACATTGCACTCTGCAACTTTGGGACTTCGGGGGACAAGAAAGGTTTCGATTTTTGCTTGAAAGTTATGTATTAGGGGCAAAAGGAGCGCTGTTAATGTTCGATTTAACTCGGGTTTCAAGCCTCGAGAATTTACATCAATGGATAAAAATCGTTCGTAAGGGAGATCCGAACCTTCCCGTCCTTTTTCTCGGTACTAAACTTGATCTGGAAGATGAGGTTCAGGTAGATGATGATTACGCAAAATCATTTCTAAACGAATTCAATTTAATTAACTTCTTAAAGATCTCGTCTAAAACGGGCGAAAATGTTCATGAAGCTTTTGATATATTAACAAGAAAAATTTTAGAGCGTCAAGTTTATTGAATTCCAAACTTACATTAATAGTTGTTGATTCTAATTTTATATTTCTTCCTTTTCAATTTAAAGTAGATTATTTAAATGAAATAAGGCATATTGTTGAGGGTAAACTTAAGTTTATAATATATCAACAGGTCTTGAATGAGCTTGAATCTAAGAAAAAAAGAGAATCTCGAACAACCAAATTTATCAGACTTCTTGAGTCAGGTTTGTCATACCTAGACAAAAATAAAGGGGATTACGATATTGATTTTTTAGATGATATTAAGAACATTGAAGAAACTACAGATGATTTTTTATTGAGAAAAATCATTTATTTGAAAAAAGAGGGAAATAGTGTATATTTTGCAACTAATGATTCACATTTACGTAAAAAAGCAAGAGAACAACAAATTAATACAATTTTCCTTAGGCAAAAAAAATACTTATCTCTAGAGAGAATTTAATAAGATATAGTGGCAAAACTTCGAGTAAAGAACTTTTACACGATTAAATCGCTTTCACTTTAAAAAAAGGTCTTATATCTTTAAAATTTTCTATAAATATTTTGGGC
The DNA here is from genome assembly GCA_964435435.1 of uncultured archaeon. Lineage (GTDB taxonomy): Archaea > Asgardarchaeota > Lokiarchaeia > Sigyniarchaeales > SOKP01 > Loki-b32. The sequence continues at coordinate 12,442 of CAYSZJ010000106.1, read as the reverse complement.
AAATACGTTATGATGTGAATTAATGAATTTAATTTAAATTATTTGCTACATCCATACAAAAATTTTAAATTTTAATAAAAAGATGTAGATAATTAATAATTATTGAATTCAATATTATAAAAAATTAAAACTTATTGTCTATTTTAATGCAATAACAGAATGTCTAAGCCGAAAATTTTAAAAATAATTACAGCAGGGGATGGTGGAGTGGGCAAAACGACACTCCTTTATCGATATGTGGAAGGAAGATTCTTAGCAGATACACGTATGACCCTAGGTGTAGAATTTTTCATCAAAGAAGTGAGAGTTGGAGGAAGAAAGATAAATTTACAAGTGTGGGATTTTGGTGGTCAAGAGCATTTTAGACCTCTATTAAGAAATTATTCAATGGGGGCAAGAGGAGCATTATTACTTTTTGATCTGACCAGACCTTCAAGTTTAGATAAAATTGAGCAGTGGGTAAATATTTGCAGAGGAGATAACCCAGAAATACCAATTATTTTTTTAGGAACTAAATTAGATTTAATCAATTTAATATCTGTCGATGATAGTTATGCGTTGAGATTTAAAGAGGAATATAATTTTTTTGAATATTTAAAAATCTCCTCGAAAACTGGAGAAAATGTGAAATTAGCATTTAAGTTGTTAGCAAAAGAAATTGTAAGGAATCTCTGAGATTTTGTGTTTATATTAAATCCTGTTCTTTATTATAGATCTAATATTTTCTTTATTTAACTTAACTGGATTATTTTTTAATCCAGCTTTCTCTACAATTTTATCAACATCTTCTTCTTTTATACCATATTTATCTAGCCTATCAATTTTTAATTCGTCTGTCCATTTTTCAAGTGTATCAATTAATATCATGAGATAATGGTGTATTTTTCCCTGTTCGATCTCTTCTTTACCTACTAATAAAGCACCAATTTTGGCATGCTTTTTCAACCCTTCTTTACCTGATGGTCCAATTTCTTGTAGAATTTTAATATTCATTTTAGTAGCTTCAGCTAGAAGCGTACCACATACTACACCATGAGGAATATCAAAGAGCCCACCAATTGGAGAAGCCAATCCATGAATAATTCCTAACCCTGCATTTGCTAAACAAATTCCAGACATGAGTGAACCATATGCCATTGCTGCCCGAACCTCCCCATTTGATGCTCCAGTTGAGCATGCTAATATTAGATTTTTACTTATATATTTCATACCACTAAAAGCTAAAGCATCAGTCATAGGATTAGCTTTAGGAGATACATAAGCTTCAAGCAATTGTGTAAAAGCATCCATTCCGCACGCAGCAGATATAATTGCTGGACAAGAAATCATTAAATCAGGGTCGATTATTGCTACATTTGGTATTAAATTATCATGACGAAGAGATTTCTTAAACCCGTCTGGACCTATCTCGCTAATAACCGCATTTTTAGTAGCTTCACTTCCAGTACCTGATGTAGTTGGTACTGCTATATATGGAATTTTCTGACCATCGTGAGTTTTGTTACCTACTCCTTCTAAATAATTTTTGATTGAATCTTTTTTTGGAATCATTGCGGAAATTGCTTTACCAGCGTCTGTGACGCTTCCTCCACCTATACCAACAACTAAATCAGGTTTTTTTTCTCTGTATTGACTTGCTGCGTTGTCGACTATATTAGGTGAAGGTTCTCCAGAAACTGAAAGAGTTGAATAATTAATTGATTTACTATCTAATTTTTTTACTATTTCATCCCATTTTCCTGATCCTTTAAGTGATTTTTCACCTATTACAAAAAGTATATTCCTTCCATACCTAGACATAATATCAAAAAGTTGAGTTAATGCACCAGAACCAAAAATTATATGAGGAATACTAGCAAAATTAAAAGGAGGAATCATAATATTCATCATTTTTGATTTTACTTTTATCTTTATTATAATAATTTAAAATTAAAATATAATTTTATTGTATGTAACATTAAATCATTAATATTGTTATAATAAGATTTTTAGCTTAAATTAGATAATTTGTTTTATAATATGAGATAGAGCAATAATGATTTAAAATGAAAAAAGTCAATGAAAATGATTTTGAATATAGAAAAGGGGAAAGTGGTGTGAAATACCTAATGCGGGGACCAAGCATTGATTGGGGGCTAATCTTGCTCAAACCAGATGAGATGATGGGAGATAAAGCACATGGACATAACTTTCTTGATGAAACCTTCTACTTTGTGGAGGGTGATGGTGTTATGATTGTTGATGATAAAGAATATCCTGCTCCTCAAGGTAGTGTGTTTCTCTGTGAACCAAAAGAAATGCATAATATTAGGAATGATTCTGATAAACCAGTAAAAATTGTGTTTATCAAGTCACAATACAAGCTAGATGATAAAATTGAATAATAGATTTAATATATAATATAGTTTAATTGAGAGTTATTATGGCAAAAAAAAAAGGAAAAAAAGGAAAGAGAAGAAAAACATTTGATCAACCAGTAATTACAAGGGTTAAATTCCCAAATAAACAATTAGGAGAAATGTTCGCTATTGTGGTTGATATACTTGGTGGTGATAGAATGAGAGTTTTTTGTGAAGATGGAAAACATAGGATGGGCAGAATACGTGGAAAAATAAAAAAGAGGGTATGGATAAGGCGTGGGGACTTGGTTATAGTGAACCCGTGGGAGTGGGAAACGCAAACAAAAGATGGATTAGGGAAATGTGAGATTTCATGGAGGTATAATAGAGCTGAAATCTCGTGGCTTGAACGTAAAAACAGAATTCCAGATATACTAGATATTAATAATATCACATTTTAATTAAAATAAATTTGAGAGACGCCCTATTCTAGTGATTAAACCTCTTTCACATATCTAATCTTTAGAATCTCAATAAAAGCAAAATTTTATAATTTAGTAATTCTTTCTTATCTTATACTATTTTTCTATATAATTTTTTTAAACCCCAAATTCAAATGAGATTCGTGAAAAAATTTGTCTGAAAAAGAAGATAATTTAAAAGAAGGTGAAATCAAAGAATTTAAGATAGGTGAGGGTCTTTTATTGGAATCTGATGAAGAAACAGAAGAATTGACAACATTATTTGCTGTAAGGACCACTATTAATCAAGAGATTAATATTCTTAAGCAAATTTTTTATCGCTTTCGCATATTAGACATTATTCCCGATGTTCGGGCCATGCTCGTTTCTCCTTTGCTACCGGGCTACATATTCTTCGAAGCTCCGACTAAGAGGGAGGTTCAAATCGCTGTTCAAGGAATACCACATATTAAAGGGAGAATAGTTCAAAATATTGAGTTAAGTGAATTGAAACATGTTTTACTCCCAAGAAGCGTCACTGAGTATTTAGAAGAAGGAGACACAGTCGAGATTATTAGTGGTGTATTTGAAGGTGCAAGAGCTATCGTAATGCGGATGCCTCATGATACTTCAAGTAGTGAAGAAGTCGTCGTTCGATTGTTACAAGAAGAAACTCCAATAACAATTAAAATTCATGGAGATTATTTGAAATTAGTCGAAAAGAAGAAACCTGTCTTAGAAGTTGTGCCAGAAATAAAAGTTTCAGCAGGTACTGTCACTGATATAGAAAAATCAATAACTTTTGAAGATGAATTTGAAGAATTTGAAGAGGAATATCCAGAAAGTTTGAGAAGTGAAGAAACAGAAGGATATTCTGAGGAAGAAGAAGAACTCGAAGAAGAAGATGAATGGGCTAAATTTGATGGCTTCTAACACGAAATTACTTTCATTCTGAATATTTTCTTCAATATAAATATTATTTATATTAATCAATCAAATCTAGTGTTGTTATATGACCTAGCAATGGAATTATAACTATTCGTTGCGCTTACCCTAAGAACCTAATTAATAAGAGGATTTTTATATATAAACTTTTTTTAAAGAAATAATAAAGATTTGAAATTTGATAAAAAATCTTCTATTGAGTTAAATGATTAAAAATATCTTCATCATGAAATCCACAGGGGAGTTAATTTTTTACAAAACATATGAAGATATATTTAATGTAAAACTCACCAGCAGTTTTTTAAGTGCAATCTTCTCGTTTGTAAAACAGACATTAAAAACTGAAGAATTATCTGAAATTGAAGTAGGGCTTTTTAGGTTTATATTTGAAATTGAAAAAATTAGGAATGATGAATTACTGTTTGCTCTATTTAGTGATCGAACTGAAAATTTAATTGAGTTAAGAAAGCAACTAAGAGAAATAAAAACCCAATTTCTAAATAAATTTGATGTAGATTTATTAACTGATCATTATGATGGTGAGATTTCAAAATTTCTCGATTTTGAAAATAATATTAATGACATCATGGAAAGCAGTAAACAATTAATTTCAGAAGAAATCCAAGAAGATTTAATAAATATTTTTAATGAATTGCATACATTCTCTTCTTTTGTAGTATCCTCTGCATTATTAACTCAAACGGGAAGGGTAATTGTTTCCTATTTAGAACATAATGTTCTTACAGAGATTATAAGACTTTTAGAAGGAAGATTTCTCGCTGGAAATTATATAGTTAATGAACTAATCTCCTTAGAAAAATTTGGTGTGCTTTCGTTAGTAGGAATCAATGATAGTTTCATATCAGTAATTCAATTTAAAAAGAATTGCCCTTTTGAGACAGGACTTATCATTTCAAAAAGATTCTCAAATAGGCTGCAAAAATTAATTTGTTGAATTTTGTGAGATAGATTGTTCAAAATATTATAATTATTATCTGTTTCATACAAATTTTTAAAAAAATAGTAATACAATTTTTGATATCGCTAATCTGTTTTCCAAAAATTAAAAAATAAATTTACTTTTTAGACTAGTGGAATTACTTATCTAATAAATTAAAAATAATAAAAATTAGGGGTAAAAAATATGTCAAGATTTGTAGATCAAGTTATTAATGATGAGATTTTAGAAAAACTGAGCTTAAAGAACAGGTATTCATTTTTAAACAATAATCTAATGGCAATTCTGTCTTCGGAACAATTTAACTTCCTTAAAAAGGTTCAAAAGTTCTGCATGAGATTTGAAAAGAAAAATATAATCACTCACGGCCCCGATGAAGATGTATACGATTGGATACCAACTTTTGGAGCTGAGGGTTATATCACAAGAGCGCATAACTTTGAAATGATTGATATCACTTACGAAAATTATGGAGCTGTGCCTGATTTTCTACGCTATTTAGCCATCGATATGTTTGATACTCAGTTCGCAATGGGGAGTGGCGCAACAGTATTGGCAATAAATCCTATCGTAGAACATCATGAAAATATTCCAGAAAGGTTAGAATCGCTGAGGGATCTGGTTACAGGTAAGACTCCAGGCTGTATATGCATTACAGAACCCGAGAGAGGGTCTGATGCGGTCCATCAGTTAACCACATGTGATGAACAGGAAGATGGTAGCTTTTTACTCAATGGTGAAAAGGTATACAACACAAATGCGCCAAAAGCAAAATGGGCAGTTGCCTATGCTACTGCTGAAAAGAACAATGGAAATTTAATGGCACAATTCTTGATCAATACAAGCTGGGAAGGATGGAAATGTGAAAGAGTAAACATCCCGTGGGTTCCGAAACTATATTTAGGTCATGAGTGGTTTGAAAATCTCAGGGTGCCAAAGGAATATATCTTAGGACCAGTCGGTAAAGGGAGGGAACATCTCTTTGAAGGATTAGTACCAGAAAGAATTGGTATCGCTTGTGGAGCTATTTCTCAATGTTGGGGAGCAGTATCTCATGCTGCGATTTATGCTAATTTAAGAAAGCAATTTGAACAAGAAATTCTTAAATTCCAAGGAGTTGGATTTCTTTTAACAGATTTATGGGCAAAAACTACTAATTTAACGTTAGGTTTGTTGAAATTCTGTGAAGCATATGATGAAAAAATGGAAAAATTTGAAGGAAAAATACCTACAAATATCTCTCGTGCGATGGTAGCCTCTGCAAGTCAATTTAAGTATCATTGTACTAACCTTTCCAAACAGATCTGCTATGAAGCTGCCAATTTGATGGGAGGTGCTGGATTATCAGATAATACAATGATGCATGATTACGTAAATATCTCTAGAATTCAAGAGATAGTTGGGGGAAGCAGGCAAATCCAACAGTACATTATGAGCATGGCTCTGAGACAACTCTTTAAGATGCTCTAAAATCTTTTTTTTTTCTATTTCTTTTTTTAATTGGTACTCCTTTTAACTCATATAATATTAATAAATACAAATTCTAATCCGAGAAGAGTTAAAAATGGAAGATTTACTTAATATTGCTAAAAATGCATTTCCACCAGTATCAGGATCAGAAAAGGTAAAGGGACTTCACGATAAGGTTGAAATCTTATGGGATAAGTGGGGTATCCCGCATGTTTACGCTAAATCAGTGAGTGATGCATATTTTGTTCAAGGATATATCCATGCAAGTCATAGATTATGGCAAATGGATACTTTTAGACGTTTAATATCGGGAAAATTATCAGAAATATCGGGAGAAGCAGCACTTCTAAGTGATAAATACTATAGAACAATTGGATTACATCGATTAGCGAAAATATGCGCGAAAAAAATAGAAGAAAATAAAGATTCAGACATGTATCGCTGGTTAAATGCGTATGTGAATGGTGTGAACCTAGGTATTAAAAAAGCCCAAAATAATCCCCCTATTGAATTTTCTATTTTGAATATTAAACCTCGTGAGTGGTTATTAGAGGATTCTTTCAAAATTATTAGTTTGATTGAATGGGGATTAAGTAGTTGGAATTATCCTCTAGAAGTTTTGCGAGAGCATATAATAACCAAACTAGGATCTGAAAAGGCTAAGCAATTCATCCCTTTATTTTCAGAAGTAAATGTTAGTGAATCTTTAGGTAGTAATGCTTGGGTTGTAAACCCCAATAAATCAGAATCTGGAGCTGTATTACATGCAAATGATCCTCACCTTCCACTTACATGTCCTGCTTTATGGTTTTTAATTCATTTAAATTGTCCAGAATTAAATGTAATGGGTACTTCGCTTCCTGGATTACCAATGGTTGTTATAGGGCATAATGAGAATATAGCTTGGGGTTTAACCAATGTTACTGCCGATACAATTGACTTATTTAAATTGGAGTTGAATCCTCAAAACCAGAATCAATATAAATATAATGGGAAATGGATTGATTTTGAAGCAATTGAAGAGTTAATAGTAGTCCAAGGTAAATCTGAACCAATACCACATAAAGTTCTAATTTCAAAATTCGGTCCGTTGGTTGATTATTATGAAATAAATTTAAACTATTATAATTTCAATCTTCCAGGAAAATATGCTTTACGATGGTCAAGTTTTGAACCAGAACTCCAGAACAATATCATGGGTTTTATCAAAGTAAATAAAGCTTCAAATTGGGAGGAATTCAGAGATGGAACAAAACATTTAACAATCAATCCTCAAAATTTCATTTATGGTGACGTAAAAGGAAATATAGGGCATCAACATGGTGGAAGAATTCCCGTAAGAAACTATGGGGATGGATCTAAGATAACTCCGGGCACAGATGAAAAATTTAATTGGAAGAGTCTATCATCTTTTGAACAATTATACTCAAATTATAATCCTAAAGAGGGTTTTATATATACCGCTAACTATAATGAGGATAAGGCACCAAATGGTCTATTAATAGCACAAGACAGGATTGAACCTTTTAGACAAATCAGGTTAAAGAAGTTATTAAAATCAAAAGAAAAATTTTCAATAGAGGATTTTAAGAAATTTCAACTTGATAGATATACTGAAGAAGCTGCAGAATTATTGCCTATAATGTTAAAATATCTAAAATCTGCTAAAATATCAGAAGAATATTCTCACTTTATCACTATTTTAGAGGAATGGGATTATTATTTGACTAAAAATAGTATTGCTGGTACAATTTATAAAATATGGTTTCAAAAGACGCAGGAATTTATTCTAATACCACTAATTGGTGAAAAATTATTAAAAACATTTCTGGGTAGTCGCCCTTTTAATCTAAAGAGAATTTTAGATTCATACAAAAAAGATGTAAATGAACTTGAAGATATCCTGCTTAATTCATTTAAAAATACAATTGATTTTCTAAAAGAAAAATTATCATCCGATTATAAAAAATGGGGGTGGGGAAATCTTCATAAACTTACACTTGTCCATCCTTTTTCACTTGTTAATAAGGATGCAAAAGTATTAAATATGGGCCCTTTTAAAATCGGTGGAGATGCAAATACACTAAATAATGGTTATTTCGACCCTTTAGACAATTATAATGTTACTGTAGGACCTTCCTATCGTCATATACATGATTTATCGGATTGGGATAAATCAATAACAGTCATTCCAGGAGGACAATCTGGGTTACCTTTTCATAAACATTACAAAGATTTGATAAAGTCATGGGTAAAAGGAAAATACGTTCCTTTTTTATTCACGCGAAAAGCAATCTCTGAAAACTTAGAAGGATCTTTCAAGTTAGTGCCAGAATAAAAAGAAAAAAGAATTTAAGAAATGTTTTTATAAAATATATTTATTTTATGATATGAACCTTTTGTACAAGGTTCTTAGCGACAGAGACATAACATATTGTTGAATCTGTCTGCTTCCCCCAACTATTTCTTGAATTCTAGAGATTTTCATACTCTCTCTTGCTTTAATTATTTTAATTTAGCGAATAATTTTAAAATTAGAATTTCATTTTGAATATAACATTTAATTCAAAACAAATTCATCTGATTTATTTAAATAATTTTATATTTGAAAAATTGAAAAAAATAATATCTTAATTGAACATTATGAAAATTAAAAATTTGAATATTTGATTAAAATGAGTGAAAATAAACGTTATAAAACTCAAGTTATTAATGACGAAATTTTAGAAAAATTGAGCCTCGAAAACCGATATAATTTTGTAAATGATAATCTAAGAGTAATCTTAACTGATAAACAATTTAATTTCCTTAAGCAAGTTCAAGATTTCTGCTTAAATTACGAGGCTAAAAATAAAATAACTCATGGTCCTAATGAAGATATTTATGAGTGGTATCCTGATTTTGGAAAAGAAGGATATATTACTCGTCAAACTCCATATGAATGTATCGACTTGAATCATGAAGATTATGGGATGACTATTGAATTCATGAGAATTCTTGCCCTTGATAACTTCGATCCTCAATTTGCTATGGGGAGTGGAGCAACTGTTATTTGTATTAATCCGATTTATGCCCATCATGAGAATATTCCTGTTAGATTAGAGGCATTGAAAGAACTTATCACAGGTCAAGCGGTAGGATGTTTACTAATTACAGAACCCGAAAGAGGGTCTGATGCTGTCCACCAATTGACCACATGCGACGAACAGGAAGATGGTAGTTTTTTACTCAATGGGACCAAGATTTTTAATACTAACGCACCAAAATCGAAATGGGCTGTAGCTTATGCAACTGCAGAGAAAAATCAGGGCAATTTAATGGCCCAGTTTTTGATTAATACATCTTGGGAGGGATGGAACTGTGAACGTGTAGGAATACCTTGGACACCTAAGTTATTTATAGGAAAGGAACGCCTTGAGAATCTAAGAGTTCCAAAAGAATATGTATTGGGAGGAATTGGTAAGGGAAGGGAGCACCTTTTCGAAGGTTTGATTCCTGAAAGATTAGCCATCGCTGTAAGATGTATAAGTGCTTGTTGGGGAGCATTAGCACACGCAGTCATTTATGCAAATATGAGAAAACAATTTGATAGAGAAATTTTACTTTTTCAAGGGGTTGGCTTTTCATTAGCAGATTTATGGGCTAAAACAACAGCATTAACTCATGGAGTTCTAAAGTTCGCAGAAATTTACGATGAAAAACATGAAAAATATGGAGATTTACCTGATCCAATAGCTCAGTCAATGGTTAACTCAGCAAGTCAATATAAATATATATGTGCCAATTTAGCTAAAAAAGTATGCTTTGAAACTGCAAATTTAATGGGAGGAGCTGGTGTATGCGATAACACTTTAATGCATGATTATATTAGCGTATCGCGGATTTTAGAAGTAGTAGGGGGTACAAAACAAATTCAACAGTTTATTATGTCGAGAGGTTTAAAGAGACTCTTTAAAAACCTTTAAATTCAATTTTTTTTAAAAAGAGAGAAAGAAATACAAGAAAATAAAAATTAAATTTTTAATTTGATTTGATGCAGTTTTATTCCTCTTCTTCTTCTCCCATCAGTTCCTCTATTTTATTTTCTAGTTCTTCAACTTTTTCATCAAGTTCTGCGATTTTTGTATATGTTTCACATGTTTCACACCCATCATCCTGCTCGCAAATCTCCAAAGTGTCACAAATTTCTTCTAATTTATCTCTTTCGTCTAATAATTTTTCAACTTCTTCTTCTAATTCTTCAATACTCATATTTCACACCTATTAGTATTAAGTTAAATAAGATAAGATAATTTAATTTTTTTTCTTTAAAAACTTAAATTAACGAAAAAAGTAAAAATACACATATATAAGCAAAATTATCACAATTATTATTAATGGAATGATATAATAATATTTCTTTGATTTTTTTGCTTTTTTACCCATTTTCTTACCTGAGATAATATCCTCTTTAGCAATGTTTTCCATCGCAATATTTTGAATTGCGGTTTGCTCAGTACCAGTTTGAACTATCTCTAATTCTTCTTTCTTTCGTAACTTTTTAGCTAGTTTTTTGAATTCTTTTACTGATTTCTTAATCAATTCCTGAGTTTCTTTGGGTAAATCATCATCCTGAATTTTTAGATCTTGTGTCATAAAATCTAAGCCAACTGTTAATTTGTAATTTTCTTCGAACTTTTTTTTGACAAAAGCATTGATTAACGAAGACTTACCTACAGCAGCAGCCCCAACAAGCAATATTTTAAACCTAAAATGATTTGAATCGACGATTTCGCCTAATCGCGCCCTAAAATCTAGTAAAGAAATAATTGCTAATCGGTAAAACAATTTTTCCACATTTTTGTTTTCTAAGGCTGATGTCTCTATAAATTCAAATAAATTGTATTGATTTACCTTTTGGATTATTTTATCTCTAGATATAATTTCTCCTATATCTTTTTTCAAATCATTCTTATTACCAACTAATATAATTGGGATGTTTCCTGAACGTTCACGTAAATCGTTAAAATATTCGTCTATATTGTCAAATGTGTCAGGACGAGAAAGATCAAATATTAATGCAACTGTAGCAACTCCATTAAAAAAATCAGTTTTAAAAAAATCAAACCGCTCTTGACCAGCGATATCCCATAAACTAAGAGTTACCTTCAAAATAAATATGAACCTCTACTTTTGTTGTTTAAAAGAAAATTATGATTCCTAACCACATATATGACTATAATTTTAGTATTGAAAGTTTACTGTTAGAAAATATAAAAGAAAGATAGATATTAAATTTTAAATATCGATTTAAAATTATAGGATATAAAAAATAAGAATTAATTTTATCCTAGAACTTTTTCTCTAAGATTTCAAGCATTTCTTCTTCGAGAGTTGAAGACCATTTTGGATGTTCCACGATGATCCCTATAAGATCACCAATTTTGTTGAAAAAATAGAACGTTGGAATTGCTTTTAAGCCAAATTTTGGATCAATTGCCTCAGGTGGAGAACGACTTTTATGCCATACTACCTCTCCTGGTTTATGTAAAGCATTTACCATAATACCATATAAAATTTGTAAAGTTACATCTTCAGAGTTTATAGTTTTTATGATTTTTATCATATGAGGCATATTTCTTGAGCAATCAGGACACCAATCCGCACCTAATGCCACAATTCTTAATTTTTGATTTTTATTTTTTAGTAATTCTTTAATATTTTCAAGAATTTCCGATTTAGGCGCATAACTTTCATAATTTTTAATGATTACTGGTTTATCTTTATATAATTTTAAATATTCATCAGATGATTGAGTTGGAGATATAAGATTATCATATTTTAATTCGCTCATAATTAACTATCAGAGGATTTTTCTTAAAAAATTTGTTTTAATGAACTATAAAGACTGAATATAGAATTTTTATTTTTTAGAACCTAATTATAAAGAAATTAAATTAAAAATCAATATTTTTTTAAGTTAAAGAAATTCAAATCTAAAAATATGTCTGATTAAGATACTATAAGGACTGGATTAAATTTTGAGAGTCCCTATTATTAAGAATTATTTTTGTTAGTAAATGAAAAATTTTGTTAATATTTTCGCCAGTTTTAGAGCTACATTCGATAAAACCATCTACTCCTTTTGCCATTGCTAATTCCATTGCTTTTTTAGTCGAAACTTCTTTTAAATGAATTAAATCTGTTTTTCCGCCGACAAAAACGACAGGTAATTTATAGCTAATTTCTTTCTCAACAATTTCAAACCAATCATCTACATGGGCAAGTGA
>CAYSZJ010000105.1:0-16004 GCA_964435435.1 uncultured archaeon | reverse complement strand
TTGCCTGTTTTAACCATCGTGCTGCTTCTTCTGAGTTTCCCATTGTAAATTTAAAGATCCTTAGCTTAATAATCTTTTTTATAATTTAAACTCGTAAAAGAAAATCATACTTAAATTTTTATGTTTTTTTTCAGAATTAGAAAGTGCTAATCTCAGTAAAAATTGTTGAACTAAGTAAAAAAAAAATTATTCTGATACCACTAGTTCCAGTTTAACCTTCAAGGTATAGTTAAAATAATAATATTGTATAGTTATAGAAATACTTTTCTGGAGATACAAATGGATTAGCGGAAGGCTTAGCACATACAATGTTTGCAGCAAAATGAAACCAAGATAAGACTTTTATTTTACATAAAAATAGTGTGTATGCTCTCACAACTGGCCAATTCTCTCCATTAACAGAAAAAGGTTGGAAAGGACCTTCTACTCCCAGAGGGAGCTACGAAGAACCATTTAATCCAATGTTTTTAATAATTGAAGCAGGTGCTACTTTTGTAGCAAGAAGTTTTGCTGGAGATATAACGCATCTCACAGATTTTGTAGTACAAGGAATTGAACATGAAGGTTTTTCTTTCATAGAAGTATTACAACCTGCTGTCCCATACCATAAATGGATTGAATATAGAGAACGAATTGAGTATCTTGAAAAAGAACCAGAAACGTATTTTGGCGCTATTAAGGTTGCCAAGGAAAAACATAAATTTACTCTAGGAGTATTTTTTCGGACACAACGACCTATATATCATAAAGAATTATATGGAAGTCATAATCCAATTACATAAAGAATTTCAAGAGAAAAAAGATTAGAAAAAATAGGGCAAATTCTGAAAACCTAGAAACTATTTTATTATAAATATTAACATTTTCTTATTATCGAGAAACAATTCTATAAATAAATTAATATTACTTATATATGTGAAAATATATATATAAGTAGATATATTTGTTAATTATGCCAAATATAACATTTTCAGTTCCTAATGAATTATATAAGAGAATGAAAAAATATCCTGAAATAAAATGGAGTACATTATACAGACAAATGATTGAGCAATATTTAAATAAATTTGAAAAACCAGATGCAATACCTATAACAGAATTAAGAGATCGTCTTAGAAAAAAAGGGATCATAATGGATGATCTTACTCATGAACAAATCTTTAAATCATATAAAAAAATGAGGGAACTAAAGTGGGAGAGAGTTTATTCGACACGAACTGGTTAATGCATCTTTATAACAAGGGAAAAAAAGATGAAATAGGATATACAACAATATTTAACATTATTGAATATCCTAAAGCTCTTGATTTTTTTACTAAAATTGAAATTAGATTTCCCTCAACTGAAGATTATGAAACTTCATTATTTCTGTCAAAAGCTTTGTTTAAAATTGGGAGCCCAATTCCTTCTACAGACATTATTATTGCTTCTATTTGCTATAATTTGAAATTAACTCTAGTTAGTTTGGATAAACATTTTAAGGTAATCAAAGAAATTTGGGATGATTTTCAATTAAGCGAAGTATAATCTCAAGTAGAATTTATGCTTAAAAATCTTATAAAAATAAATATCATGTAAGTGTTTTAAAGATTTATGCGCCCAATTGCTCTAAATGGCAAAACACTATTAAAATCATCATAATTATAAATTCTTCTCCCATCTACAAGATTAGGAGTTTTCATGTATTTCTTAAAATCATCTGGAGTTAATTTCTTAAATTCATCCCATTCTGTTAATAATAAGGCACATTCAGAATTTTTTAAGGCTTCTTCAACTGAATTAGCATATTTTATTTTATCTCCTAATTCTATTTCTGCTGTTTCATTAGCTTTAGGATCATAACCCTCTATATTTGTTACACCCCTTTTTATTAGTTCATTAACGACTCTTATACTAGCAGCTTCTCGCATATCGTCTGTTCTTGGTTTGAAAGCAAGCCCTAATAAAGTGAATTTTTTACCAGCTAATTTTCCTGCCAATTCCTCTGCAAGATCAACAATATGAATTGCTTGGTCATCGTTTATAGTCAAAATTGCTTCTAATAACCTGGAGGTATATCCTTTAGATTTTGACCAAGCTTTTATAGCATTCACATCTTTATGAAAACATGAACCCCCAAATCCGACACCAGCGCCTAAAAATCTTGAGTTTATTCTATAATCAAGACCCACGCCTTTCATAACTTGAACAACATCAACATTAGGTACTAATTCAGCAAAATTAGCAAACTCATTTGCATAGCTAATTTTTGTAGATAATAGACAGTTATTTCCATATTTAACTAATTCAGCGCTTTCTAAGTTCATTCTCAAAATAGGGCACTCTTTCAGATGGTCTCCATAAATATATTCATAGAATTCTTGAAGCATATCGCCGCTCTTTTTATCAAATTCCCCAATTACAATTCTATCTGGATGTAGAGTATCTTCAATTGAACGCCCTTCAGCTAAAAATTCAGGTTGCATGCATAATCCATAATCTTTTCCTGGTTCTTTTCCTGAGACTTCTTCTGTAATTTTTGAGACTAAATTTCTAGTAGTTCCTGGGACCACTGTAGATCTTACGACAACTAAGTGATATTTTTCTTTATTTTTGAGTGCTTCTCCTATTTCTCTTGCTGTACTCTCAATAAAACTTAAATCTATGCTTTTATCTTCTCTCATAGGAGTTCCCTGTGTGATCATTGAGATATCGGTTTCTAACACTGCCTTTACTGGATCAGTGAGACATTGTAAAAGCTCTGGATGATTATTTTTAATATCACTCATCATTTCTTGCAATCCTGCCTCAAAAAAAGGAGCTTTTCCTTCATTGATAATAGATGCTTTTTTTTCGTTATGCGTAGAGGCTAACACTTTTATATTTTTATTAGCAAAACACGCAGCAGAGCATAATCCAATATATCCAGTTCCTAAAATAGATACACTATATTTGTACATTTTAATATTATTTGGTTTTTTTTGAATAATAACAGAAATATTAGATTTAAGTTTAAGTTTTTCGATATTCTCAAATCATAATACTATAAAGTAATCCTAAGAAAAATTTATTACAATCAGAAAATAGTATTAAAACTATGAAATTTTAAAAGAGATTTATTAAAAATGAAAGAATTAAGGAAAAAAATAAAAATAACAAATAAAGCTTTAGATGCTGTAAATAAGTTCCTTTCTGATGAAAATAATGACCTAATTAATAATTTATTCGGAGTAATCGATAAATATGGTGGAATTGATGAAATTAACAAAAAAGCTAAAGAAGCAAGTCAATTAAATAATTTATTAGATAAATTGAAAAATAAAAAGCCGGATTATACCCAAGATATTGAATGGTTGATTAAACAAAGAGAAGAAAATGCTTTTATTAGCATACTTGATTATAAGAAAAAAATTCTTGGAGATAAATTATCTGAGATGACGTTTAATAAGGATTTTGCTGTTACATTAGAGCTTTCAGCTTGTCAATATTTTCCATTTTTTATAGATATTGTAAAAGCTGCAATTGAAGATCAGAATTTAATGCCGGGTAGAATAATCCGCGTTAGAAAAATGAAAGAACAAGAAGAGGATGGCGATTTATTAGCTATGGTAGCTGTGATGCAAATTATAGGGGCGACTTATGTAGAAACATTAGATACCAAGGGAACGGCTCCTGGTCCTGATGGATTACCGGTAAATGTACATCTTGGTGGACCCGAAACCATAACAGGTTATTTTGGAGGAATTGGACAACCTAACGATTTTGCATTAATGTGGATTGATGAATATCTTTATTATTATACTAATTATGGTATCAAACAAGTTCTAAATGTTAATCCTGGAACTGTGCTTCTTGGATATATCATACATAAACTTGGAATAGATAATGAATTCAAAATTTCAGTATATATGGGTAATGATAATCCATACTCTTGTTTATGGACCCTTTTAACAGCTAAATTATTTGCCAGAGAAGATGGAACGAGTCCATTAATTGGTTTTAATCTCGCTAACTCAGTAAATAATGAAACAATTGAACTTTCTGCTTACATTCGGAAGGATTTTGATTTTGAAGATATTGTGAGATTAGAACATCATGTAATTGAAACACAAAAAAGTATTGTACGCCAACCATATGATCGGAGGGACGAATTAGTGGAAGTTGCTAGGAAAGTGAAAAATATCAGTGCTAAACATGAAGGTGGTGACGTAGAAATGGATAAAAACAGAGAACATCCTTCAGATATTTTAGATTATTTTAGAGATAAACAAGAAATTATTGATTCAGGTCATTGGGAATTTATGCGTAGAAATCACCTTGATAGATATATTGCTGTTAATACTACAGCTAAAATATTAATTGAAAACGGTATCGATATAATTGCTGCTCAAAATCTTCATAAATACGAGTAAATAGAAGTGAGTTGATCAAGATATGGGAAAATTTGATTTCCGACCTACAGGTGTTATGCCTGCTATGGTAACACCATTTAATAAGGATGAATCAATAAATGAAGATAATCTAAGAAATCTAGTAAATCATCTTATAGAGCAAGGCGTCACCGGACTTGTTCCAGTAGGAACTACTGGAGAATTTGTTAACATGACTTTTGAAGAACGATTAAAAGTTATTGAAATCGTTGTAGATGAAACAAATGGCAGAGTTCCTGTAATTGCTGGAACGGGAGAAACAGGAACAAAATTAGTTGTGGACGCGACTAACGCTGCAACTAACATAGGTGCCGATGCAGTGTTAATAGTAACACCTTATTATTTAAAACCTAAAGCAAAAGGACTTTATGACCATTATTTTACTATTACAGAAAAAACTGACATTCCTATAGTTTTATATAATATTCCTGCTTGCACAGGTGTAGAATTGCCTTGGACTGTGGTAGAAGATTTGGTAGACATTGATAATATAATAGCCATTAAAGATTCAAGTGGAGACTATAAATATTTTTCTGCACTCTTAGAGAAAGTTAGTGATAAAATTTCTGTGCTTATTGGATGGGATGAGAATGTATTAGGTGCTTTAGCTGGAGGTGCAGCAGGCTGTATTTTAGGTTCAGCGAATGTTTTTCCTAAGATATGGCTTGAAATATATGACCATGTAAGAAATAATCGCTTAGAGAAAGCACAAAAACTTCAGAAGCAAGTACAAAAATTAGCAAGATTATTAATTAACTCAGGTGCTCTAGGAGTTAAATCCTGCTTAAACATGATGAATATTCCAGTAGGTAAAACTAGACAGCCTCTTGTTTTAGGTGATGCACTCTCTTATGAGATAAAAGATGAACTAAGAGTAGAACTTGAGAAATTAGGTTTAATTAAAAAAACAGAAATCCAATTTGAATTTGGAGACAAGCCACTTATAAGTCGTTTTTATGCTGTCGGAATTACTCCCCAGAAAATTTCTGATTTTGAACTAAAAGTAGGAGAGAGCTATGTGGGTAATAGAATAGAAGCGGCACATATAGACTTACTAATTGGAAATAAAAAAGGTCCTGTCGGTAATGCCTATGCTCAAGCTCTGACCAATCTAGAAGGACGTGAAGGGCTTCAAGTAATCCTTGAACCTAATATGCAAGTTAAACCCCCCACGATTATGATTCCTACAGTCCGACCAACATCACTACGTCATGCTAGTTTAACCTATGGACCTGCTCAAGCTGCGATTGCGAAAGCCGTTATGCAGTGCGTTAAGGATGGGACTCTCCCTAAAGAGTTAACCAATGATATTGTAATAATTGTGAATGTTTTTGTTCATCCTAGCGCTAGTGCTCGAAAACGAGTCTTCATTAATAATTATAAAGCAACAAGAAATGCCATACGAAAGGCAATGGAAGGCTTACCAACTGTTAAAAATGGTATTGAAAATGCGGAAAATGCTCGTCACCCCTTTAGAAATGATCCTTAAAACTAATTTTTTCAGAAATAACTTAAAAATTATGAGAATTCATTATGATATGCCTTTAGCATATTAAATGTATTTGTCTTGTCAATATTTATTTATATTATAAAAATTAATTACCCCAATAAATTTAAATTAATAAATTTGCATTTTAATCTTAGGAGATTAATCCAAAATAAAATTATGCTAAACCTTGCCCAAATCACCGAGCTGTTGGCGTCTGGATTTTTGTCTTTTGGTTTCACCATCAACTCTTTTTATTCAATTGCCAACAGCTCAATTTCAAATTTATTATGATATTAGAATACAATATGAGGTAAAAAAAAATGAAAATAGTTCCAATTAGTATGGAAGAAATTTTAATATATTCTTTTTTGATTGCTTTGGCACTTATGGCAGTCATTTTTCTAATAATGAGATTAACACATAGAACTATAATTCAAGAATAGAACATTTATTATAGAAGTAAATTCAAATTAAAACAATTATTAAATGAAAGAGGTTAGTAAATTGACAGATATAAAAAAGATTACTGATAAGGTAATGGAAGTATTAAAGAAAGAAGGGTTTCTTGAGCATTTAGATCTATTACAGCAGGACACATTAGAAGAAGATGTTTATGAGTTATTGGAAGAATGGAAAAAAGTAACTAAAAAGGAATAGATAATAATGGAGATAAAGTAAAAATGCCTAAAGAATCTTATATGGAAACATATATAAAAGTAAAAGCAAAAAGGAATGAGATAATAGATTACGATACCATAAATGGCATTTTAAAAAAGTGTGAGTTTTGTAAGAAATTATTTCATCCAAATGGTATTTATAAACACAGAATGTATTGTAAAATGAATCCAAATCGAAAAAGTAGCTATGGAACGAAAAGATTGTGGCAATGTAGATTCTGTAGTTTATTGTTTACAGGTAATAAAGAAAGAAATCTTCATGAAAAAAGATGTGCTGAAAATCCTCAAGTTATAATTATATATTCAAGAATGATTAATAAAGATAAAATAGAATTATTCAAAAGTGAATTTCCTGATATTTATAGATTATTAACTACAAATCAAATAAAAAGGTTTTTGGATAATGAAATTAACTAAAAAAGGTATAAAAAATGGATAAAGAAAAATGGGAAAATTTTAAGGATTTAAAACCATTTGAACAAAGACAACAACCTATATTCAAATATCCAGATAAAGAAGTTCTCCAAGGAGAGATTATGGATGAAATTAGAGTGGATAGTAAGATTATAAATGAAAGAACAACAGGCAAAACTTATGCTAATTTAGTTCAGTTGATTAAATTGGAAGATGGAAGAGATCTTTATAGATTTTGCTATTATTATATAAATTTTGATAATGATAATCCAAAATGGATATTTGGACAATATGCTTTAGCATTGCTTGATAAAGAATATAAAGAATTAATTAGAAAAATGAAAGAAAAAGGTTGGATTTAAAAAAGAGGTGATAAAAGAATGGAAAAATTAAAAGATGAAAGAAAAAAAGCATTTCTACTACAAATGTTAGAAGAAAAAATTAAGAAATTAAAAGAAGAAAATGAATTTGTAGAACTTGCTTTATCTTATTCTATTTTAACTGATTTGTGTTTAATTAAAGCATCTAAGTCAGAAGATGAAGCTATGGAATGGAAAAAGAAAGCTGAAGGTTATAAACAACTTGAGAATGATACATTATTGAAATTGGATGAAGATACATTACTGAAATTAAAAGAAAATAAAGATTAAAGCTATTTTTTAAGCTAAAATTTAATAGATAATAAAAAAGTAGTATAAAAACCTAATAAAAATAAAAAAAAGAGGTGATAAAAAAATGAGTGAAAAAATATCCAAAAATGATGTAGGTATTTCGGGTGAATTTTATATAGCACATGTATTAGCTAAGCATGGATTTAAAGTTAATGTGTCGTTAGGCAGAACAGAAGGATTTGATTTATTTGTACAAAATCCAAATGGTATAAATTTAGTTGTATCGGTAAAAACAAGGTATTCAAGTAAGGCAATAGATTTTTTGTTGAGCAAGAAAGCTGAAATATTAACTGATGTAAATATGTTCTATGCTTTTGTTAGGTTGAATGCTCCAGATGGTATTCCAGAGTTTTGGATAATTCCATCTAAAGTGGTCGCAGAAGTAGTTAAAACTTCTTATAAAATTTGGAAAGATACACCAGGAAAAGATGGTAAACCACATAGAGATACAAAAATGAGAACACTTGAATTAAGAGCAAGTCCATTTTTTCCTGAAGATTGGAAAAAACAATTGGAAAGCTTTAAAAGTAATATAAAATCATTAGAAGAATTAAAATAAGGAGGTGAAAAAGAAAAAGAATGGGAGATTACCGCCAATACTATAGATGAATTACACCACGCAATAACAAAATTAGATGAAGATTTAATTTTGGATTAATTTTTTTTTTTCTTTCGACAATTACAAAACTATTCAAAATTTTTAGAGCAAATCAACTATCTTAACCACTCAAATAACCCAAAAAGATTAAATAATTATAGAGATCTAAATGGTCAAATTTGGTTTTTCTTTATTTTTACTATCCAATATCGCCTTAAATTGAATAAGTTTTCCGATTTCTGAAAACACATCTGCAAAGAAATTAATTTTACGCAATAATTTTTTTAACTTTTTAGCCGTTTCATAAAAAGGAGTTATTGCTTCATCTAATTTATTAATTGTATCGTCATTCAGAAATTCTAAAGCTTTTACATTTTTAATTTGATTAATAGCAATATCAATATTCTTATTGAATTTTTCTTTAAAATTTTGAAGTTCATTTTCGTTGTTTATCAATGTTGTTCCTCAATTTTTTTATTTAATGTAATTTTACTTAAATTGTCAGATGTGTTATATTTAAACCATATATCTCTGCTGGTTTTTGAATTTTTTTTTAATAGATTATTTACAAAACTTGAAACTCTTTCAATAATTTTTGATTTTTTGATTTTTTTCACTTTTTAAACTTTAAAGTAAACCTTATATAGTCTTAGCAGTTTATTTCATACAAATTTATTCAGGTATTTGTAATAAAAATAAGGAAGTGATAGTATGGATGAAGATATAAATAAGATTGATAAAAGTGGAAATAATATTCTAAGACAAAAGATAAAAGGAATGATGGAAATAGCTAAGACTTATGGATTAGTTACGGAACCAACGCCAAATTTTTATAAAAAAACAGAATTATTTGATAAATATTATGAGGAAGGAGCAAAAATTAGTATAGATGATGACGAAGGTATGTTCAATTTTATTATGGATAATCACAAACTTTTTTTAAAAATAGTTGGTGAAAATATAGAACAATATTTTTTATTATAGTTGAATTTTTTTATTAGTTTCAGTTGGAAATTTTTATTTCCAATTGAAATCTTATCGTAATTTATTTCTTTTTTTTAGGTTTTATGATTTTCTCCATAGAAATTTTTACATAGTCATTTTTTTGTAAATCTAATAGAACTGCTATATCTTTTCGGATATTGATGTATAAGGAATTACCGATTTCTTTGACCTTCTCCACACTATCAATTTTGGTTTGCATAATCTAAAAAATTAAGTTGATAGTAATGTAATAAATTCTACGTATTTTTTAATTTTTTTATTATTTTCTATAATTCTACCCTAACATTTTTATATTTTCTTAAACTTAATTACCTAAACCATTAATAAAATCTAAAAACACTTATGTGAGTAATTATTTAGTTAATATTGGATATAATTTAGTTTATAAAAGAATATAAAAATCAAATAAAAATAAATTTAAAAAAGGGTTAAAAAATGAAAAGAAAGGCAATAGTAATTCTAACTGGAAGTATTTTTTGTCTATTAATAGGAATTTCTTCTGTAAAAGCTGAATTACAGACTTCAGGGCAATCTCGAGATTATTATTATCCTAATCATTCATATTCTTATAATATTAAATTAGAAGCTGGTGATTGGCTATGGTGGGAGTTTGAAACGTATGAAGAGAAATTTATGGTAAATGTTACTCTTTACAGTAGTTTTGGAGAATATACTAATATTCTTTCAGTGGGAAAAACAGAAGATTCAGGAGGAATATTTATGACGTCTGTGCTTGGTGCTGGTTTTTATGAGTTAACATTTATGAATATTGATACTCATGCTGGATATATGGAAACATGGTATGGAATAAACGAAGAGGAAGAACAGGAATCAATACAAATACATTCACCTTCATCTGGAGATACTTTTACAACTCAAGATTTCATTGATATAAAATGGGAGATAACTGGAAGAGTTTTTTCTGTTGATATTGGATTACGTGATGTTGTTAATGATATTCTTATTAAGGAGCTTTATTCTGACGTTCAATGTTCTCTGTATTACGATAATAGTATCACTTGGAGTATCGAAGATTCCATTATTGAGTATTCAGGAAAATATCGAATAAAAATTACTGATTCTCATGATAGCCATATATATGATTATAGTGATAATTTTTACATTGAAGTATATGAAGAACCTATACCAGAGCCAGAGCCAGAGCCAAGTAAACAAAAGATAAATATAGTACCAATAATATTAATAATTAGTATTATTCCAGCAATTATTGTTTTAGGTGTTGCTATATTTCTTATCCATAAGCATAGAAAAAAGAAACTAAAAGAAGTTATAACAAAAGCAGAGGAAACACCACAAGTTTCACCACCTCCAAATGACTTTAGATATTGTAATCAATGTGGTGAGAAAATAGGAAAAGATATTCAATTCTGTAGCTCCTGTGGAGCAAAGCAATAATTATTTTTTTTTCTTTAGATATTCATGTGAAAAAATCCGAATAGAAAAAAGCATTCTTATCTATCTCAAAATCAAAATCTTGTAATTTTAATGCACTTTCTATCACAAAAGTAATACAATATTCCACATCTTCTTTTTTAAAATCTGAAATATCTTTTTTTGAGAACCATATTGCAGAAAATCTAACATCTTTTGCATAAACTACTCGTTCTGGGGTTAATAATCTAAATTTGAGATATTTCCTATAATCTAAATTGAAAATAATAATTTTTAATACTTCTTGAATCTGTTGTATTGTTTTTAATAAACCATTTGTTGAATTATTATCAATATAACGATTTCTCGAAAAATGCATTTTAAAGTCTAAGTCATCTCCAATATCAAATGGAGATTTACCATATACTTTTTTACTCTCTTCATAATTTTCTAATAAGATACGAAATGCTATAGCAATTTTTTCTAAAGATTCCTTATAATATTCTTTATCAAAATCATTTTGAGCTTTTTCTAAAATTTTTTTTACTTCTTCATCTTGGATTAAATTTAGTAGGGTAATTTTGGTAAATTCTATACCGAAAATCGTTGGACAATTTTCTTCAAAAAAGTTTTGGGCGTTTACTCGAAAATACTCAATATCATCTGGGTTTGGATAAAGACCTTTATGTTTGAGAGAGACCCTTGTCCTATTTAATTTATCCATTGATGTTCTTTGAGTTAATTCTTGATCTTCCAATTTTTTATTTATTCTTGTAAAATATTCCATAAATTTAACATCTCTTAAATTAAGTCCTAAAAATTCGGCAGATAGATGTAAAAATAATTCAACAGAATCGTGAAACATTAATATTGAAATATAATTTTGTGGAGAAGGTAATTTTGATTGCTCTTGAGCAAATTGATAAAAATATTTAATAAATCCTAATCGTTTAAGAATTTCAGAAGTTAATTCCATATTCAACTTAACATCCTTTTATATTTAGTTAACAAATTTGTATATTCACATTTATATTAGTTTATTAAAGTAATAATTAAATTTAGCATAAATCAAAGTTAAAAGCTGGTTCGTCTTGTTCTTTAATAAATTCTTTAATAATTTTGTATTTCTTTATAAATTCATTATTCAATTTATTCAAATCGATTTTTAGACTTAATTCTTCTAATTTTCGATATTTCTCATCAAAAAAATTATCAATTAAATCATTTTTAATCTCAAAATATAATTTATCAATATTATTCTCGAAATTTTTTCTATTAACCCTATTTTTTAATAGGTCTTTGGCTGTATCTTTGATATCTCTTATAGTTCCTATAATTAATCACGTTAAAAATTAAATATTTGTCAGTATCTGAATATTTATCTCATTTATATTTGACGACTCTGCTGGTTTTTGAATTTTTATTTTAAGAAAACTATTAAAATTGATGTCTAAATGAATGTATTAAAATTTGAATATTTACATAAAGAACTCTTATTGGACATTAATTATATTCAAAAAATTAATTTGGAAAAAATGAAATTAGGATTTTATGGAAATTCAAAAATCTCTTATGTTTTGTTAGATTTAGTTTTATAAAAACCAATGAAAATTGTTTTTATTTGGATTTTTAATTTTATAACATATTAATTATATAAAATTAATAATACTTTACTTCTTAGGTTTAAAACTGTTTTTTGGATCAAACGGAATAATAGCAGGTTTGCTCATTTCATCCCCAAAATAGAATTCTGTATCATGGTCATATTCTCTTATCGGACCTTTCAAGCAAAATGGCGTAGGTCGACCTCGCTTTCCATTTTCATCTAGAGCTGCTCCAGTACAAAGATATATGCCATCATCTAGTTTACGGACTTCATCAATCAGATCGTTTCTTGAAGAAAGATTCTTAAAAGCTCCATATCTCATTCTCAATGTTGGCTTACCATCAAAAAGTGAAATGTTCATATCTGTACCAAATCGTAAATGATGTCTCTCCTTACCATCAATCACATACCTATTGTAACCTTCCCCTGTTGAAGATGTTTTTAGAGTATATGCTTTACCTTTCCAGACACCCATAGCAGTTTTATTCATGATCCATTCACTGTACTGATTACCTAATTCAGTTCCAGTATCAAGTGTGTGACCATCATATTCACCATCCATTTCTTCAAATGGGGGTGGGGATAATGTTTTATATAATTTAAGCAGTTCTTCACGAGTCATTTTTTTTAGTTTTTCTACAGACCATTCTTCTTTGGAAACTTCTTTCGAAATTGTCATTTTCTTTGGACCTGGAAAATAATTATAATTTATTATTAAATAGTTTGAATTAAACTGATTTAAATTTTATCACATTTAGAAAATGTTTAGGAAATAGGCTATTTCAATTCATTAGTTAAATTTACTCAAATATCAGCTTAATTAAATAGATTTTAAAACTATGATATATACAAAAATAAAAAGCAAAATTGAATAAATAAAGAATTATATCAAGGTGAAAATGATAACTCAACCTTTAAAAGTAGGCTTAATTGGAACTGGTTCAATAGCACAACTACATAAAAACGCTTATAAACAGTTTCCCGAACAGGTCAAACTAACAGCAGTTTGTGATATCAATGAGAAAGCAGTTAAAAAGTTTGCCAGCACATTGAATATAAGTGATATTTATACAAATGCTAAAGAACTATTAGAAAAAGCCGATATAGACGCTATTGATATTTGTACTACTCATAATACTCATTATCAATTAACTATGGATGCTGCTGCTGCGGGAAAACATATTCTTTTAGAAAAACCAATGGCTATAAAGATGGATGATTGTAGAGAGATGGTCAAAAAAACTGATAAAGCAAGAGTCATTTTTATGATTGGTCAGAATTTACGGTACTTACCTCAATCACAGACCATTTACAAGATGATAAGAAATGGGGTCTTGGGAGAAATTTGGACGGTTCAAAGCTTCGACGTCATGGGCTCTATCCCTTCTCGCTCTAAAATTTCTACTGCCCCGGATAGGATTCATTGGTACTTTAATGGAAAACGCTCTGGGGGAGGCTCACTTATAACTCTATCGATTCATAGTATAGATCTTTTTCGATACTATATAGGAGATATTAAAAGAGTTATAGCTAAAAAGTGGGTGAATCATCCATTTTTTTCAAACAATGCTGAAGATAGAATAGTTGCAAATCTTTTTTTTGAAAATGGAGCAATTGGTTATGTTATGAGTTCATTTACAACAGTATCTCCTTGGTCCCATAGATATATGATTTTTGGAGAAGAAGCAACAGTCTCGTCAGATCCTCCTGTTGGCAAGATTAATATCCTTCAATTTCTAGCTCCTGTAATGATATCTTCAAAAGATAGCGATGCTGGGTTAAAAAACAAATTCAATCCTATTAAACCTGATATGGAAGGATTATCTAGTAAAGATCCATACATTAATGAAATTTTACATTTTGCTGACTGTTGTAAAGATGGAAAAGAACCAATCAGCAGTGGTAAGGATAACCTAGGTACTATGAAGACTATCTTTGGTATATATGAATCTGCCCAAACAGGTAAGATGGTTGATTTAACCTCAGTTTAATTGAAAAATATTGAAAAAGTTAATACTCCTATTACATTTTATAATAGTATATTCTTTAGTTAGAAATTAAGTCCTGATCATCAGTTTTACTAGAGGAAGATTACTATCATAATAGATTTAAGGCAAGAAGATACTTTACAGGACCGAGTCATAAAACTCTGGATATTCCATGGGAAAATATGTTAACTTTCCGTGCAACTTTAGAAAAATACAGAAAATACCCATTAAATTTATAGGTTTTCAACAAATTAAAAATAAAAAAAATAAAAAAAAGATTTTACTTGGAAATATTTCCTAATTTCTGGATAACTTCTTCTGCTTCTTTCATTATCCTATCTAATAATTCTTTCACTGTAGGAATATCTTTTACTAATCCTACCCCTTGACCGCAACTTACCATACCGGCTCCAATATCTCCTTCTCTATACATTTTTAAAGCATTTTGACCTGAAGCTGCCTGTACAATTTCTTGGAGGGGAGCTTTTTTTGATTCTAATTCAATTATTGTCTCAGCGGCTTTATTCCTCCATACTCTATGAGTATTACGGATAGACCGCATAACTAAAGAAGTATCTGTCTCACTGGCTTGAACAAACGCTTGTTTTAAATTATCATGGATAGGGCATTCTTTTGTAGCCATCATTCTTGTTCCCATAATTACACCAGCAGCACCAAGCGCTAAAATAGCTGCGACACCTCGACCATCTGTAACACCTCCTCCTGCTATAACGGGAATATCCAAAGCATCCACTACACTCGGTGCCATTACGAGTGTTCCTATATCTAAAATGCCGGTCGCACCTCCATTTTCATAACCTACTACTGTTATAATATCAGCCCCCAAAGAAGCTCCCGTTTTTGCATATCTAACACCTGCACATTTATGAATCCATAGCGCACCACCTTCTTTAAATTTAGGAACTAGATGCTCTGGTGCTTTATGACCACTTGTTTCAATAATTTTTACACCTTCATCTAATGTAGCCACAACATAATCTTCCAGTTTATCTTGTGGCATGAGAGCCGGAAATAAATTTATGTTTACGGCAAAAGGTTGATCGGTTAAACCTTGAGCTTTTCTGATTGCTTCTCGTAATTCCTCGGGAGTTTCATAATTCGCGCTTGCTAACACAGCACAGGCGCCAGCGTTACTACATGCTGCTACAAATTCTGGAGTAGTAATATTAGCCATGGTTCCTACAATTATTGGATACTTACAACCCAACATTTCAGTTACTTTTGTCTTAATCATAATTTTACACTTTAAAATAGTTAATTATAAACTAATATTTCTCCATCTGATTTATATTTCATTAAAAAAAGATATTCACAATTTTGTTTATTAATTTTTGAAAAATCTCTAATTTTTTGGCTTTAATTTTTAGATTTTAATAGTTTTTGCTTCAGATCATCTGAAATTTTTGCTTTTTTTTTGTTTTCATAATTATACCAAACGATGTGAGCTTCTCCGTCCGCTACCGTCCTATTTAATTTTTCACTTATAAGAATATGTTTAATAATGATCTTAGATCCTTCTATACTTGATATTTTTGCTCCTACATAAATTGTATCAGGATAAGTTAATGGTGCTTTATAATAACAGCTTTGAAAGGACAATATAGGTCCAATACGAACTTTTGTAGGTTCTTCATAGATGTTCAAAAATCGAAATAATGCAATTCTGGAGCTCTCAAAATATCGATAATATATTGTATTGTTCACATGTCCTCTAGCATCCATGTCGCCCCATCG
>CAYSZJ010000104.1:0-16127 GCA_964435435.1 uncultured archaeon | reverse complement strand
AGTTTCTTTTCCTATAATCTCTAAATCCAAACTAGTCATTTTAACCACATATTAAGTTTTTGAAAATTTTTAATTAAGTTATATTTCTAATAGTTTATTAATTATATCAATTCTACATCATTTTCACTAATTTATTCTTTTGTATTTCAGAACAATTGTTTGTGCAATCGAGGCTCCCATCGAATAACCGCAAATATGAGCTTTTTCAATATTTAGAGCATCTAAAAGACCTACAGCATCATCAGCCATGTCATCAAATATATAAGGTAATTTGTCAGACCTAGTTATGCTCGACCCTTTACGTTGGGGTTTGGGAGTAGGTTTACTAACAAAAGAACGTCCATCTCCTCATTCACGTACATATTTTTGAGGAGGGGCTGGTAGTTCTGCTATAATAATGGATTTAGATGCAAAAATTGGGATAGGATATGTAATGAACCAGATGAGAAATCAAACTTCACAAGAAACAGCAGCAAATAATTATCATTCAGATACACGAGGCAATAGATTAATTACTGCTGTTTTGGAATCATTAGATTTAATCTAGTTTTTTCTCTTTTTTCAATTATTTTCAAACCAAAGAAAAGTTAAAATTAAAATAAATTAAGTCACATGAATAAGTATGTTTAAAGCAAATAATAAAAATATAGATGTAAAATATAATATTTTAGTGAAAGAACATGACTGAGACATTAGATCAAGAAACCTATAAGAAATATAAAAGAGCAGCTCAGTTAATAAATGGTGCTGGCGGTACTCCTATTCCCATTAATGATACTTTAATCACGATTTTAAAGCACATCGTACCTGATGAAGAGGATCTCACTTTTATAAAATTTTTTAGAAGGCAGAACTCGCAAACAATGGAACAGTTAAAAGAAAATAGTAAATTATCTGAAGATGAAATATTGAGAAATGTTGAGAAATTGGCGAAAAAAGGATTAATTTTTAACCAACCGAATAGACACGGTATCATGGTATATAAATTGATGCCATTCATTGATGTGGGTGTTTTTGAATACACTTTTATGGGAGAATTAGAAGACACCGAGGAAAACAGAAAATTAGCGCAACTTTATGACAAATTAACATCAGATGTGAAAGGTAAATTAAAACAAGATTATTACTTGCTGCTAAACTTCCTGAAAAATAGACCACCTGTTGATAGAACCATACCGTTTACCGAAAATAAAGCTACTGGAGCTGAAATAGAAATTATTGTAGATGAATCATTAGATGTTCCTGCAGAGAAAGTCTTACCGGTTCAAAAGGTAGAAGAACTTATTGAGAAATTTGATGATATTGCTGTCGGTCACTGTTATTGCCGTCATCAACATGATTTATTAGGAGACCCGTGCAAACAAACGGATATTAGAGAAAATTGCTTTACTTTCGGAAAATCTGCAAGGTATACTTCAGAACAAGGTTTTAGCAGATTAGTCTCGAAGGAAGAAGCTTTAGATATCATAAGAAGATCAGATGAGGATGGATTAGTTCATAAAGCCTATCATCCCCGTTTTGACACGACTAGGGATGAAACAAGCTTGTGCATTTGCTGTAATTGCTGTTGTGGTCAAGCAGATGAGTTTAACGTCAATTTGACAAATTATATCGCTCAAGTTGATCAAAAAGCATGTATTGGGTGTGGTACTTGCGTTGAAAAATGTCATACGGGAACGATACAATTAAATGACGATAATATAGCCGATGTGGGAGATTCTTGTATCGGTTGCGGCGTTTGCGCATATTTTTGTCCCGAGCAAGCGATATCTTTAAAAGAAAATGAAAGAATTGTTCGTTTTACACCCCCTCGACCAGAATAAAATTATTATTTTGGAAATAATCGTTTAAACAATTTTTTTCATTAAGTGGATCTGAAGATGAAAATTTTACCAAAATAACAAAAAAAGGATAATATTTTTTCTTTTATGAATATGAATTTCATTCTTTCAGATTTAAATGTTCTTGTCTTCTCTTTAATGTCTTTTGAATTCCTTTAGTAATTCTCTTACGAATTTCTGGTTTCATGTATTTCAACTGTTCCATCGATTTTGCTACATTTTCCTGCAATTTATTCATTATTATTTTTTGGTCATCAGGATCTAATGAATTCACCATTCCATAATATATCTCCATGTTTTCTTCCGGATCTTGCGGAATTCTTCCGGCTAAAAGACCTCCATCTACTAAAAGTGTTTCTCCTGTTATAAAGCTACTAGAATCAGTTGCTAAAAATAATGCGGCATTCGCAATATCTTCTGGTAAACCTGCACGCCTAATTGGTTGTCCCCAGACGAGAATTTGCTTCATCAGTTCTCCCCATTTTTCAGCCGATTCACGAGATAATCCATAACCTTGCCCAAAAATACCCGTTGCTATGCCCCCTGGTGCTATTGCATTTGCTCTAATTCCAAAGATTCCAAATTCCACTGCAGCTATACGTGTAAGTTGAATAATTCCCGCTTTTGAAAGAGAATAAGGTAGTGAACCCATTCCTTGCTGAAAGCCTGCTACAGAACTTGTGGTTATGAAGCATCCTGAACCTTGTTTTTTCATAATTGGCACAGAATACTTCATGCATAAGAATGCGGCGCGAAGGTGAATAGCAATAGTTTCATCGAATTCTTCTGCAGTAATTTCTTCAATTGTCCCACCAGGACCTGGATTACCGGCATTTGAAAATACAATGTCGAGTCGACCAAATTTCTCCATAGCTAGATCTATAGCATTTTTTATATCAGTTTCTTGAGATACATCAGTATGGAGGTATACTGCGTTTGGACCAAGTTCTTTGGCAGTTTTCTCACCCATTTCATCCCAAATATCAGCCATTACGACTCCATTAGCCCTCTCTTTAATAAAAAGCTTTGAAACTGCTCTTCCAATCCCACCGGCAGCACCCGTAATAAGCGCTACCTTTCCATCCAATTTCTCCATAATAATCACATCTTGATATTTTAAAAAATATTTGTGTTAAAGATATGGTCTTTAATCTTTTAAAACATATTTTTGAGAATTAAAGGACTCATAAGTTATAAAAATTCTTAAAATATTCTAATTAATAACCAATTACCTAAAAAATTAAATTCCAGAAACAATTTTATTTACTTGATTTTAGAACGTATTCAATAATAACAAGAATCTAAGATATCATGAGTTCTAGTAAAAAAAGAGATTACTATGAAGTTCTAGGAGTAAGTAAGGATGCTTCTTTAAACGATATTAAATTAGCTTATCGTAGATTAGCTCGAAAATTACATCCTGATGTGAACAAAACAGACCCAAAGGCAAAAGATAAATTTATTGAAGTTCAAGAGGCTTATGAAGTATTGAGCGATGAAAACAAAAGGCGTAATTATGATCGTTTTGGACACAGTGGTGTTCAAATTGATATGAGTGACATTTTCAGTGGAGGTATTCCTGGTATAGATGAACTTTTTCGATCGATTTTTGGTGAATTTAGTCCTTTTGGGGGTTTCGATGACTTTGGATTTAGTAGTTTTGGTTCAAGATCAAGGAGGAGAGCAGCACCGCGTCGTCAAGTAGGTCAAGATATTGAGGATCATATTGAAATAAGTTTTGAAGAAGCTATGTTTGGGGTAAAAAAAGATGTTCCTATAGAAAGATACACTCCCTGTGATGCCTGTGAAGGAACAGGAGCAGAAGACCCTTCAAGTATAAGAATATGTCCAGAATGCCAAGGAACAGGGCGGATAAGAAAAATGACACAGTCTGGATTTGGAACTATTATCCGCGAAACAGGGTGTAATAGATGCAACGGTTCCGGAAAAATAATTGAAAAGAAATGTAAGGTTTGTAACGGTTCAAAAGTAGTTCCTGAACAAAAAACGATTCATGTAGAGATTCCCCCAGGAATAGAAGATGGAATTCATCTCAAAGTTCAAGGTGCTGGTCATGTGCCCTCTGTTAATGCTATTCCAGGTGATCTTTATTTAGGCATTCGAATAGAAGATAATGAAAATTTTATACGTCGAGGAAATGATCTTTATACTCCTATTGATGTAGATATTATCACAGCAATAATTGGGGGAAAAATTAATATTCCAACTTTAGATCATAAAGAAAAGAAAATAACTGAAAAAGAACTAACTATACCACCTGGAACTCAACCTGGTACAGAATTTCGGATAAAAAATAGAGGAATCACTTATTTACAGGGAAGAGGTCGAGGAGACCAGTATGTAATAGTGAATATTGAAATACCCAAGAAAATTACTGATAAACAAAAAGAATTGTTATTGAAATTTCGAGAATTGAACAAATAGAACTCTAAAAAAAACTTTTCTGTAATACTTAGTTTTACTTTTTTTTAAATGTGATTTGCTAGCCAATCGATCGCTTTAAATTCTCCTTCAATGTGCTTCATAAACTAAACATATCTTTAGTTATAAGTATTAAATTTTATTTCATTGCAAAATATTTATATTTTAAGTATTGACAAAATTGGGTCAAAATAGTTCAAGCAAATCAAAATTGAAACCAAAAATTCTCATTACAGGTCCACCTAGATGTGGAAAAAGTACACTAATTTCTAAATCATTAGAATATTTCTCTGAGAAGAATTATATAATTCATGGATTTTTAACTCCAGAAGTGAGGGAAGAAGGAAAGCGAATTGGTTTTGATATAAAAGATATTTATTCTAAAGAGCATAGAAAATTAGCGCGAATCGGTAATTATAAGACAAAATATAAATTAGGAAAATACTCCGTTTTTGTTGAAGAACTTGAGGAAATGATATCAAAGTTGGAAATTATTGAATTTAAAAAGATAGATTTGCTAGTTATTGACGAGATAGGAAAAATGGAGCTGTATTCCAAAAAATTTCAAAATTTTATTAGAAATATATTTTCTTCAGATGTTTCCATTTTAGCTACAATTGGATTAAAACTAAAACATCCAATCAAAAATTTTATTCTAAACCTCCCAAATGTAAAAAAAATTAATTTAACTCGCCAAAATTTTCAGGAAACTTATCAAGAAATAGTTTCTATGATTCCATAATTAATTTATAAACAATATATTAGAAGAGATAAAAATTATATTGAGTCTTAATATTTATAATAGAAGAGGTTTATAAAATTAAGCAAAATGTTCTAAAATAATAATAAATCTTTATAAATGTATATTTTTAGGCTTTTCTTTTCCCAAAAATTTAAATTAACATTAATTTTATTTTAATAATTAGGATAACGACCTATGCTTTTAAATGGGATTTATGGGATTTATGAAATTTAAATGCGATAAATGCGGTCATGAGTTTGATTCAGATGATTTCCCAGATGAGGGATTTAAATGTCCGGGATGTGGAGGAGAGGATTGCACTTTTACTCTTTTAGAATGATTGATTTTTGCTTCAAGCATCATAAAATTGGTTATATATCTTAATTTTTTAAAAATTAATTGATTTAAACCGATTATGATTCAATTATTATAAAAATTGAAGATTAAAATAATGAATGCATATAATCAAAAAGTTAGATAAAATTCTTGTGCTTGTACTTATGAGTGTCATCGACGAGGTAAGCGTTGCGAGTGTATTGAATATCATCTTTCAATGAATTAATTACCGGGATGTGCTTTTGCTAAGATTTCAAAAGATGTTGAGAGAAGTTATAATAGAGATTTTGATTATTTTACTAGATTAGTTTTGAAAAAATAAGCAAATTTTGCGTAGAAAGAGAATTATTATATTTATAGTAAGATTTTTATATTTACTTTCTTATTTAATCAAAGTGTTAATCCAATTTACTATAAAAGAACTTGAAATCAAAAATTTAATTAAATTTTTATGGAGGGAAATGAATGTATCAAGTGGAAATGGTGGTTGTAGTAATAGGTGTAGTTGTTGGTATTATTCTATTTTTTGTTGCTATATGGTTCTTAACAGGATTCAAGACGGCGACAGAATATAATCGACTAATAATTTTTCGATTTGGAAGATATAAGAGAACTATTGGACCAGGTATCGTATATGTATTACCTCTCATTGAAAAATCGATAAGTATTGATATAAGAATTAAAACATTGGACATAGCTAAGCAAGATATAATAACTAAAGACAATATTCCTGTTACAGCAGATACCAGTGTATTTTATAAAGTAATCAACCCCCAGTACGCAATCACCAAGATAGAAAATCATGTCAGGGCTGTATTTAATTACACTCAAGGAGCTTTAAGGGACGTCATCGGAAGTATGGAATTAGACGAAGTGTTAACCCAAAGAGAAAAAATTTCACATGAAATACGGAAAGTAGTTGATGAAGAGACTAGAGATTGGGGAATAGAAATCAGCCAAATTAAGATCCAACAAATTGCATTACCAGAAAACATGAAACGGGCAATGGCAGTACAAGCCGAGAAAGAACGTGAAAAACGTGCCACAATTATAGCATCGGAAGGAGAATTTGAAGCAGCACAAAATATTGCTAAAGCTGCCGAATTATTATCAACACATCCAGCAGCCATTCAACTAAGAACATTACAAACGGTTCAAGATATTTCTCATGAACCATCTCAAAAAATTGTAATTTTTATGCCGTCTGATATAGGATCTTTACTGAAAAAACTATAACTGTGATGTGACTCTTTGAAAATAAAATCTAATAATTTTTTTTTATTTTTACATGCTTTAGAAAAGAGTAAAAAACTATTTAATTACTTTAATAAAATTATTATTTGAAGATATTAGAAGAAAAATGGTAATTGAAATGAAAGAAACGGTCAAGAATTTGATGCAAGCTTTTGTCTATGAATCACAAGCGCGAAATCGTTATGAATTATATTCGAAAACTGCTAGAAATGAAGGTTTAATGTTATTCTCGAATTTTTTTGAAGAGATTGCAGATCAAGAAAGAGAACACGCAACTTGGAATTATTTATTACTCCAAAGACTAAAGAAGGATGAGGTGTTTGAAAATTTAAAGGTTGAAATTGAGAGTACTACTGTGTATGGTACAACAATCGAGAACTTAAAATCTGCGATTAAAGAAGAGGCTTTTGAATTTCGTCAGATGTATCCAAATTTTGCCAAAATCGCAAAAGAAGAAGGATATTCTGAAATTGCTAAAAAAATAAATGATATTGTAAAAATTGAAAGAAATCATTTTAATCGATTACAAATGCTTTTACAACTAGCGAAAGATGATAGTTTACTTAAACGTAGTAAAATAAATGTGTGGAAATGTATAGAATGTGGATTTGAAGTTCCTAGAGATGAACTACCTGATAATTTTCAATGTCCTTCATGTAAGCATTTTAAACCTTATTTTCAGAAACACGTTTTAACTTTAGTTCAAGAAGATGATGCAGAAAAAATACTTTGGGTTTGTATGGAATGTGGATATGAAGTTGTAATGAATGAATTACCAGATAAGTTTCAATGTCCTTCATGTAATCGCTCGAAAGCTTATTTTAGAAGAAGATCTTTGAAACCTGATCATTATAAGGTATCTGTCAAAGAAACTGAAAAAGCTATATGGAAATGTATAGAATGTGGATATGAAGTTGTAATGAATGAATTACCAGATAAGTTTCAATGTCCTTCATGTAATCGTTCGAAAGCCTACTTCAGAAGAAAAGCTTCTAAACCGCTAAAATATGATGTATCCCTGAAAGAAGCCGAAAAAGATGCCGAAAAAGCTATTTGGACCTGTTTGGAATGTGGCAACGAAGAAGAAGTCGATATGCCGGAAGGGTGGAAATGTCCTATATGCGGTTATCCTAAAACAAAATAAAAAAAATAATAATTCTAAGATATATTTTTATATGGACAAATTTCCCTGTTTTTAAGGATTTTGAAATTTTTATCATTTTATGGGTCTAATTTATTAAATTTAAAGAAATTAGAAGAAAAAATAAGACGCTTGAGATATATTCGGGGCGATCCAAAGAGGTTTAGAATCGCTTACCCGCCCTTCTGTACTGCACTCGTCACCAAGCGCCAGTTGGAGCATCTAACTATGCGGCCTACCTAAAGCTCGTTCCAAGTGCCTCATAGCTTTCATTTGGCCTTGCACCAAGGTTTTAGCTCGTTCCAACCATTCCTTCCTACAATTTCTCTGGCTTAATTCCAAGTCATCAACATGAGTAAGAAGGCAGTGTCGTTTCAGTTGCTAAAATATGGTTCTCACCATAGTAGTTTTCTACACCTTGCTTGGAGTGTGGGGCGAGGTTCCTCAGCAGGTTAAACCCACCGTCAGCTCCATATCTCACTCGTCTCTTCTTTTAAAAGTAAAGGATACATATAAACTTTTTTGTAAAATTAAAAAAAAGAGAAGTTAAATTATTTAAAAATTTTTTACATATCTCTCATATGTGTATACTGCTTTTTCAAAATGATAATTGACACAACTGCTATAAATGTTATAAGAATGAATAAGCTATATCCTGGAATTCCACCACCTCCACCACCATCGCCATCACCATCGTCATCACCATCACCATTGCCATCACCATCTTCTTCAGATGGAATCTCAACAACAACTTCAATACAATTTGAAAGTATTTCTCCATAAGTATTAAAAGCTTGAACAATGAAGAAATATGTCCCGTTATCATATCCTGAACAAGAAAATTCAAGATTCGTTGTTCCTTCTATTAAAGGAGTCAAATCCCCAGTGATTTCTGTAATATAACTTGATGATTCATATACAGTATAACTACTAGCCCAATCTGATTTATACCAAGTTAAGTCAAATTTCCCATCATCATCATGTGGATCTCCAGCAGTACTGGAAAGCGCAAACGTATCAGGAGGATAGGGAAAATCAACATTTGTATTATAGCAATCAAGTGCAAACCACCAAGAACCAACATAGAATTTACCCTTTATTAAGATTCCTGTAGTTTTTTCGTACCAGGCAAAACTACCGGGTATAGTTATATCTTCTAGTACCCACACATCTATAGTATCAAAATTCGGAAGATCATAAGTTTGCTCATCTGTCACGTTATAAAGGTGGTCGCCAAGTCCATCCGTAGCTATCAAAACTTCGTCGCCTAGAGACACATGTGTGAAGATCCATATAGGAGTATGAGTGCCATCTCCAAATGGTGTTCCCTCTGTCATAATTCTTGTCTTAGTATCAACTTTCCACACAGCATCTGGAGACCCTGAGATATACCACATACCATAAAATAGATCTCCTAAATAAAAATTATAGAAGAACATATCATCATGTATTACTGCATCTGAATTAGAAAAAGTATAATTTATATACATACCATCGAATAAATGAACTACAACAAGAGGCAATAACTCAGTTACAATATTATTTTCTAAGTATATTTCACTAGATAAAGGTGAAGATTTAGCAGTGAAATTATAGAAGTCTTTATATTCAGTTGGAGTCCAAGTATAATTAATAGTTTTACTTTCACCAACAATAAGAGTTGAAATTGTGGTTGCGTTAACAAGGACGCTCTCCAGATATAAGAATAAGTCAATATTAGACTCATCATTTTGACCACTATTGGTGACGGTCGCATTGATAATGTAAGTATTATAAATTTCAGGAGAATCTGGTATTTCCATGGTAACTCTTAGATCATGAGTTAAAAAGTAGGCTGAGATTTGCACATCATCCACAAGCCACCCTCTATAATCATTATATTCTTCATCATAGGTATCAAAATTGAACTTTAGTTGGACATAGGAATTACCTGCATAACTGGAGAGATCCAGGGATACTTTTTCCCAAGGTGCAATATTTCTATCAGTCGTATAGAGATTCTCCCAGTTAATACCATCAACAGATATATAAACAAAAGATTCATCCCAACCACCTCCTTCACCTTCTCTCCAATGAAAAAATTCCAAACCGGCTTTGCAAAGACCAACACCATCTAGACTAAAAGGTGTGGATATCAGATCTCCCGTTTCATGATAACCCGTATCGTAATCCCCGGTTGCCTCATCACCAAACCACATTGAATGTGTTGGAGAATGATACGGATCTGGCCAAGCACTGGTATCACCTGTTAAATGCCATAGACCTGTGATGGAATCCCATTGAGATAATCCACTTTCAAAATCGTCAAAAAAGACAATCATTCCAACTAAAGCAAATTCGACTATGAAATTGTTCGCTAGATCAAATTCACCTGCTACTGGAGGAGCAAAAGCAGTAAAATTATATTCTCTATATTCTAGTGGAGTCCATGAATAATTAATGGTCTTACTCGTGCCAATAGGAAGAGTTGAAACTGTGGTTGAATTAATAATGATATTATCAAGATATAAATATAACTCAACATTAATCTCAGGATTGTTGCCTAAATTACTAACTGTTGCGTTTATGATATAAGTATCAGCTATAGCTGGATTATCTGGAATTTCTAATGTCACTTTTAGTTCATGGTCAAAAATCATGAATGTACTCCGCACATATCCAGGGGTGTCTTTAGGAACATCTATAGATTCTTGCGTAATTTCTTGTAAAATTCCTCCTGCATATCTTTCAATCAGAAAAGAAGAAATTGTTCCTGTCATAATCGAAGGTCCAACCTCTAGAAAAAAGAGTACATCGTTATCGGCATTGTAATATGCTTGGAACGCAGAGATATCTAAAGCCATAAATTCTGGAAATATATTACTTGTATCGCTACCATAATGAAATGTTATAGTTTCTAAAGGTGAGTCATGCGGACCTACTCCTAATGTAATAATATCATCCATTCGAGTAGGTGCGGCACTAAATTCCCAAGTGGCAATTAAACTTGGGTTATAATCAATTATATCAGTGTAAAAAAGTATAAATTGGGAAGAAGCATCTGCAAATTCACTAAATGCATCATAAGTCAACCAGTAATATCCACTATCACCCCAAAAATCACCCCAAGAATTAACTATTCTGAACGCACCCATATCCTCATCATCTGTTACTGCATCATCATAACCAACAATACATTGAGCATGATTCAGAGAACCAGAATCATCATATTCAGCAGAAGAAATTATATAATTATCATTAAAACCTCCAGTATAAAATTGTAATGCATCAATGCCAAAAGTTACAGGAATTCCACTATCTAACAAACTTTTTATTGTGTCTATAGTTGATGGTCCTATATAATCAATTAAAGTATAATCAAGAGGTCTATGGTAAGGTGCTTCCCTCCAAGCCGGTTCATCTCCCCAGCTGATAATATCAGAATCATCATATGGCATAGTACTTAAAGTTGCTACTCCTAATTCCTTTATTAGCTCAGCTGTTTCAAGAGGCATCGAACCAGCATCAGTATCAACAAGTTTATTATAAGACCATGCTGGACTTAATAAATAATCTGGATTTCCTGAACTTGCAGGCCATCCATAGTCTTTTGCTTCCATATATCCATAAGCATAATAAACATTCGCCCATGATGTACAAGAACCCTGGCTAGCTTGATCTCCTACTACAGGGAAATAGATTTCTGCTGAAATATCCGCAGACGCTCTATAATTTTGAAAACCAGATTCAGGAATTATATCTATGAGGGATACTTTACCGATTAATTTTTCGAGCTCTTCTGTTGTAGGGGGCGTATATCCTGTTCCATGACCATCGATAATTTGATTATAATTTTTGTTTGAAACTTTTAACTCAGATTGCTTCTTCATTTCCTCGACTTTTTCTCTCGTAATATATTCGGCTAAATATTTTTTTCCGTTTAGAGTAGTTATAAACGCGTCAGATGGATAAGGTTTTTCTTTATCAACCAAATCATAGCTTCTTAAAGCAAAGGATGTGCTTATAATATTTATTGGAGTAGCTATTAAGATCAAAACGTAGAATATAAAGAAGATTTGAATAATTTTTTTTTTTTTTAAATATTTCATTTTAAATTTCGCCTTAAAATTTTTTTTAGATTTTAATATAATACTTTATTATTATTTATTATTTAAAAACTAATATTTGTGTCATTAGAGATTTTTTTTTAGTTGTTATCTTCAGTTATTTATCTCATTTGGAAGTTAAATATATACTATTTATTAAGTTAATGGCTTAATTCCAAGTCATCAATATGTGTAAGAAGGCAGTGTCGTTTCAGTTGCTAAAAAATGGTTCTCACTATAGTAGTTTTCTACACCTTGCTTGGAGTGTGGGGCGAGGTTCCTCAACAGGTTAAACCTACCGTCAGCTCCATATCTCACTCGTCTTTTATCAAGAAGAAATAAATATATTTTAATTTTTATATAAAAATAAAAAAAAAAAAAAGAGATTTAAGAATTTTTTAATGTAATGGTTTTCTCTTAATTAGCTTTCTCATTGATAATGCTGTAATTATTATTATAACACCAAGTAAAAATAGTAAGTTATATCCTGGTATTTCACCACCTCCACCTGGAGTCTTTGAAGTAATCCATATTAGTGTATAAGAATTCCCAGAATTATCTCCATAAACCCTAATGTAATAAGTTCCACCTGAATCAACGGTATATTCGATTAATTCATGATCTGATGTAGTAGTGCTACTAATGATTAAATTGCCTGAGCTATCATATAGAGCTAAATCTATATTACCCATTGAATCGAGGAATAGTAAAGTTATATTTAAGTCCTCATAGCCATCAGTTATAGAAATCTCATACCAATCCTCATCAACTTGAATACCATACCCGTCAATTGTATGCAACCATTCATTTTCATGAGCTGAGAGATCGTAAGCTGTAGAATAATCATCATTTTCCTCATAGTTATCATCTATAATAATAGTATTCCAACGCAGATCATACACATTCCCAATATTACTACCATTTACTTTAATGTAATAAATTCCGGGGGAGGGGAGTACAATATCAACGTGCTCATTATCGGTTGATGATCTGCTCTCTGTTGTTAACGTCCCACTGGAATCATAGATACCAAGGTCGATATTACCTTCCATATGAGAAAATGTACAATCCACAACTAAGTTTTCATAGCTAGGTGTTATGTAAATTTTATACCAATCATCATCTGCTTGAATACCCGGTCCATTAATAGTACTCAACCATGTATTGCCATTTGCTGAGAGGTCATACGCCGAAGTATAGGCGTCATTCTCTTCATAATTATCCTCTGCTGGGATAGAATATGCAAGATCATCCCACCATAAGTCATATGGATTTCCTGCATCTGCTAAAAAAATTTTAAGATAATAAGTTCCAGCGGATGGTACTATTACATCAATATATTCATTATCTGAAACTGACCAACTTCCTGCTATCAAGTCTAGGGTTGCATTATATACCTCAATATCGATATCACCAGCAGCATCAGAAAATGTTAATGTCACTTGTAAGTGTTCAAAACCAGGTGTTATGTAAATTTCATACCAATCATCATCATGTTGATACCCTGGTCCATCAATCGTACTTAACCAAGTTTGTTCATATGAAGACAAGTCGTAGGCTGAAGTATAATCATCATTCTCTTCATAGTTATCATCAGGTGGAGGAACTCCTGGGGTATCATCCCACCATAAATTATATGAATTCCCTGCTTCATCTCCAAAAATGAAAAGGTAATAAATTCCAGAGGAAGGAACTATTACATCAAGATATTCATTATCTGTTGCTGAATCATTACCTATCCCCCAACTTAGGGTGAAATCTACAATAGCGATGCCAATATCTCCATCCACATGAGTAAATGTACAAGTCACTAACACGTGTTGATCTCCCGGATCTATATAGATCTCATACCAATCATCATCTGCTTGGATTCCAAGTCCATCGACATCACTTAACCACCAATCTTCATAAATCGTAAGATCATAAGCCTCCCCAGGATCATCATTCGGTTCATAGTTATCATCAGGAGGGACAACAGGTAGATCATCCCACCATAAATTATATGGATTCCCTGCATCATCTCCAAAAATTACAAGGTAATAAATTCCAGAGGAAGGAACTATTACATCAATGTACTCATTATCTGTTGTTGAGTAGCTTCCTGTCCACCAAGTTAAAGTGGAATCAACAATATCTATATCGATATTACCATCAGCATCAGTAAATGTTAATGTCACTTGTACGTATTCATAACCAGGTGTTATGTAAATTTCATACCAATCAACATCTGCTTGGATTCCAAGTCCATCGACATTGCTTAACCAAGTTTGTTCCCATCCCGAGAGATCATAGGCTTCAGTTTCATCATCATTCTCTTCATAGTTATCTTCAGGAGGAGGAACATATGGTTGATCATCCCAGAGTAAGTCATATTGGTTTCCGGGAAAGGAACCGGACCACCAATAAACCCAAATATAATAAGTGCCACTAGTAACTAGAACATCAATATACTCATTGTCCGAAGTTGAACCGCTTCCTGCTATAGTTGTATAACCAGCATCCAAGACTTGGAGATCAAGATCTCCCATTGCATGTGTAAATATTAATTCTACATGTAATTGTAGGTCTCCTGGATCCACATAAATTTCATAAAAATCATCATCATTACAAATACCAAGTCCATCGACATTGCTTAACAAATTACCTTCCTCTAATGTTAGATCGTAAGCGCTCAAAGGATCATCATTCTCTTCATAATTATCATCAGGAGGAGTGGTACTATAATAATCCTGTAAAAATTCATCCCAAGAGAGGTCCGCGGTAAAATCTAAGCTCGTTTCGTAGCTAGGATCATAAGCACCAGCTGCTGCAGGAAAATAAATAGATATACCATAGTAATCAGGATGAGAACTTCCATGACCTTCATTGATCACCATTGAGCTTATTGTATTCATTACATCTATAGCGGCAATTTGAATATTAGGATCAGGTATTCTATTAAATATTTCATAAGCAAAATCATAGAGATCAATGTAATCGGGGTCGTAAAATGATGCTTCACTTGCTGCCCTAGACCCTTGAATTTCAGTAAAATAAGTTGCAACTTCAGTACTTAACTCGAATGAAAATATGTCAATTTCGGTAGCTAGTATGTTTTCTTGAAATAAATCAATAGCAGATAACGATTCAATACCGGAAGTTCCATAAGAGGTGAAATAGTCAGTAACCATATTAAAACCCAGTGTAACAGGTCCCATTGTTGGACTACTTACAAGATTACTTAAC
The DNA here is from genome assembly GCA_964435435.1 of uncultured archaeon. Classification (GTDB taxonomy): domain Archaea; phylum Asgardarchaeota; class Lokiarchaeia; order Sigyniarchaeales; family SOKP01; genus Loki-b32. The sequence goes on along the minus strand of CAYSZJ010000104.1, from coordinate 1,061 downwards.
ATTATATCATATGGAAAGCCATCCCAAGGCACAACTTCTTCTGATCCTACGCGTACCTGTGCCCAGTCTTTAATCTGATAATCTATTTCTGCCATCCCCATTAAGCAAGCATCAAATGCAATTAAATCAAAATACACACCAGCAGTAACAAGAGCGTTTTTCAATTCTATATTATCAAGATAATCCCCATCGGTATCATCATAACAAATACCCTTAAACAGTGGATCAGTAGTTTCATCATCAGCTTTCCATCCACTTCCATGATTCCATAAGATTAATGCATAATGAGCGGTATCATAATTTGAAAGAGCCCAACTAATGAAATCAGAAAGAGAACTAGCCAGTCCCATATTTACTTCTCCTAAATCAACTAAAGCATTGGCATCTGTCGGGGTCATCCCAGGCATTATTTCGAATCTCTTTGTGTTTGTCCAATCACCATATAAATCGCTTTCTCCGGGAATCCGATCAAATTGAACGACAATATGTATATTTGGATTTGAGCCTACAGAAGCCATCTCTAGAAAGTCATCAATACCAGCGTCTTCAAGGTTATTGTCAGCATCTAGATATACAAGAAATGTCCAGTCATTAGGACTTTTAGAATTTCGATCAGAAGATTCAATATTAGAAGGTATTTGGTTTTTCGATGTAGAAGATCCAACTCCAATAGTAATTATCACTGCACTGCTACTAAATATGAAAACCAAAACAAAAAGTGCTAAATTTATCTTATATTTCATTTTAAATTTCGCCTTAAAATTTTTTTTAGATTTTATTATAATACTTTATTATTACTTACTATATAAGAATTAACGTTTTTTGTCATTAAAGATTTTTTTTTAGTTGTTATCTTCAGTTTTTTATCTCATTCTTAAGTGATAAACTACACTCACCCGACAAAAATGTTACTAGTTCTTAAAAGTGATAGAAAGATTTATCTTTGTGAAATCCTTATGTTACTTAATGTCATCAAAACCTTCCGATATTAAAACCCCTACAATTTATACTTATTGGGATTCTAAAGAAGGATTAATTTGTCCTTTATGCTCTTCGAAACT
>CAYSZJ010000103.1:0-16134 GCA_964435435.1 uncultured archaeon | reverse complement strand
TATTACTTAAAATTTCTAATTTGGTACGTCTCTCATTAGTTACAATCCAATTCTTTTCTTCTAAAGTTCTAATCGCAAGAAAGATTTCTTCCTTACTATATCCTTTTTTAAAAGAAAGTTTTGCTATGCATTTAGCATAGAGTTTTTCGATTATTGGATATTTTTGTATTTGACTTTGTGATTCAATCTCAAATTCAGCATCATAACGTTTTAATTTTAAAATATCTTTAGCAACATCTAGAACGTCCTTTTCAATTTCGGTTAATTCCTCGATTACTTTTTCTTTTTTTATCTCTTTTTCTTCTACTTCTTTAAATTCTTGTAATGGTCTAAAATCTTCACGCCTAAATGAACTTTCTTCTAAAATCTCTTTTTCTTTTGTTTTTTTAACTTCTCTTCTTCTTTCAAGTGACATTTTTAGGCGTTTTCCTCTAAAAATTGTACAAATTGGATTTGTTCTTCATAATCCATATATTTCAGTTGATCTATTATCTTAGAATAGTGCTCTGGTTTAACGTTTGGAAGTTTCCGGATTCTTGCTATAAGTTTCTTAGGTATTTCTCTATATAAATTTACTAATGCTTCTACATACTTAGTTTGCTCTTCCTTAGTTAAAAAGGCAAGCTCTTCTAGCAATTCCTTTCTTTCTTTTTTAGGAATTTTAAGATCAAGAATTTGTTTCCTCAAATCCTTTGATAAGAGAGCAAAAATTTTAGTAAAATATTGTTTGACTAATTTCTTATCCTTTTCATCTTTTACAGGTAAAAGTGATTCATGTAATTTTAATTTATAATCTACTTCTTCTCTTTCCTTTTCTCTTTTCTTTTCTATTACTCTTATTTCCTCTTCTTCTTTCAATTCTTTAGGTACTTTTTCTATTTCTAGTTTAGTTCTTTCATCTATTGGTGCTTGACTTATGACCGGTTCAGTGAATTCTTTTATTTCAATTTCTTTTGGTTGAGTTAGCGTTTCCCTAGGGGGTTCATATGATGGAGGGATATATATAGGTTTTTCTTCTAATGGTTCAATTTGGATTGGTTCTGAGGGCTTCCCTAGAAATAGGAAGAACAATAGGATTCCTTTTAACAACACGAATATTCCCGCAGCATAAAATATTGTGCCCAGGATTCCGAGGAAAAATATTTTAATTGAGTCATTTAATTCAAATTTATGTTTTTCTTTAATTTTACCTTTTATCTTGTTATCAATAAGCAATGCTATCACTGAAATCCAAAATAAAACAATAAAAACTATTATTATCTCTGGAAACCCGATAAAAGGAAAATAACCATAAAAATCGATATCTATATAAATCCTATCTGAAATGACTCTATAAATTGCAAATAAAATAATTAAAAAGCCTGCTTTAGCAGAAAAGTAATTTATTGAGTTTTTTGCCAGCAATCCATAATCATAGGAACGTAAATCTTTATTTTCAGAGGCGCTAATTACATAGAAAATAATAAAAATTCCTTTAATTAAAATGATTACTCCAGTACCGTATAAAATGCAGCCTAATATACCCCAGCAAAATGAATCCAAAAATATTTCATTATATTTTTTTTCTTTTACCTTAGGAGCTATGTATGCTCTATCATATATCAAAAGCGCTAAACCTATTAACCCTTGTAATAATCGGTCAGTTAGTACAAAAAACCAATTTTCTGGGTTAATTGCAATTTCAGCAATTAGTCCAAATGAAATAATTGTAAAAATAAAAATAGGAATGAATGAAATTTTGTTTAAAAATTGTATAAACTTATCTAAACCAGAAGTTTCCTTTTTAGATAATATATGAGATGGTTTTACTTTTTGGATAGCATAAGGTGTTGCTGGTTTAAAGTACACACCCTCTAAAACAAAAGGAGAACCACATCTTTCACAATAAACTTGAATTTTTTGGTCAATTAAATTAGATAGTTCCGTAGGGAATTCATATCCACACTCTCTACAAAAGTAGAGCATTTTTTTTGACATACTTTTTTACTACTCCTTTAATATTATCATTAATTTTTACTTTAATTTTTTTTGATTAAGATATTATTTTAAAATATTCATTTAGATATTATTGGAGCTCTAATAATCTCTACTGATTTAAAATTCTTTCCACAATATACACAAAAAACAATTCCATCATTAAATAATTTCTTGATCATTTTTTCTGAGAAAGCTTTACCGCATTCAGTACAATATATTGTAGTTCTTCTATTTGAATCTTCAATGGGTATAATTTTATTTTCGGTTTGTTTTTTGGAATTAGAACTTCCTGAAATTAAATTATAAAATCCTTCACATAACTTGAATATCCCATACCCAATACCTTTAAGAAGATAATAAACACCTTTAAGTATGTAATATATCAAATACGCAATCCCTTTTATTAAATAATAGACTAAAATGATTGTTAAACTTAAAAGCGTGATTATTCCAATGATTGAGAGTATTTGAACATAAATTGGTTGAATCAAATACCAATCAGCAAATTCATTATACCATAAATACATATTTTCAAAAATATTGCTCCAATCCATTTTTATAACACAATTTTTTCTTTTTTTAATTCTAATTTATTGAAGTTTGTAATCAATATTAAAAAAATTGGAGTCCAATTTTTATAAACATTAACTATATGAAAACAGAATAAAGTAGTTTTTTGAAAAAAACTACAATTTTATGGATTTAGAATTATCCTTTTCCACTCTATATTTTTTACTGTTTGTTGAAGCTTATGATCATCATCAACAATATTATAAGTAAGATTAGTAAAGAGCTTTTGTGCACGTATGCGGGAGTTTTTCATTGAGACAATATTATCATGACTTCCATGATAAATAATAACAGGGATGTCTATAGGAGAAAAATCTTTCGGATTTAATAGAGGACTTGATAAATATGGAGCTAATAAGATTAATTTTTTAACTTTTTGAGGATTTGTGCACGTATATATTGCTCCCATTAAACCTCCAAAGCTTGAACCAATAATTATCCATGAATTTTTTTCATCTAAAATCGTAGATAACTGATTCATTCTTTTCTCTAATAATAAGTTGATTGATATGTGAGGAGAATATGCTTCAAAATCAGGAGTTAAACATTGAGGGAAAACTTTCTTTAATAATTGACCTTTGAATCCTTTACCTGAACTCTCTAATCCATGAATAAAAATTATATTCTTTTTATCCACCATTTTCTTCTTTAGAAGATAATCCATTCAGTTCTGATCTTAATAATTTCATTTCTTTTTTATGTCCAAAATATACTAATAAACCAAACACAGTAAAATATGTGAAAAGAAGTAAAAAAGTGTAGAAATAGTATTTATAGGTAAATGACATAAAATGTAACGCACTTCCAATAATAAATCCGGTTAATAATCTGGATTCCGTTGTGCTTTTTCTTAATAAGAGTCTTTGAGTGCCCCAATCAATCAACCCTGGAATAGGAAAAATAATACATAGCAATAAAGCAATTTCTCCGCTAAATTCAGTATTGTAAATTTTTTCCAGTAAATGAGTGAAAAATAATGCTATTAAACCCCCAATAATTACACCAGAACATCTTGAACAGAGATAAACCTTAGTTCTACCAAATGTAAGAATAAAAGTGTGATCATTTGCCGAAATTGGATGATGGGTTAAAAGCATATAATATAAATGTTTTTCCTCTGTAGCAAAAATTCTATCATATAAAAATAACAATATTGGGACTAAAAAAACTATTGACAAAAGTGCCTGAACTAAGAATCTAAATCCGTAGTTAATTATCAATGTTTCGAGAGAAAACTGTTCAGGATAAAAAACTTTTTGAAATAAAATGATAATTCCCATAAGGGCAAAAGATATGATAATTAATGCTAAAAAGGAATAATATACTTTCATCGCTTCATGATATTTTAAAGGTTTATACTTATATATGCCAACAAGGAATCCAAGAATAGCCACAAGTATACACCATTCATAGTATATTGAATGATAAACTGCTAATTGAAAAAGAAGTTCACTTATAAAACCATCTATTAAACCATGGAAAGATCCTGCTAAAACCGAGAAAAAGGTAAATAACAATAAAGTTATACTAAAATGAATAGAAAAGTCCTGATTTTTTATAAAAATTGTAGAAATTGAGCCAAATGCTTCAGAAACATAAACATAAGTGATTACTATAAAAGCACTAATAAATAAGTTCAAAAAAATGGCTCTTAAATAATTTTTTGGCTCATTTTTTTGAATAGAATCTTTCAATGTAATTCCAGACTCTCTTTATGTATATTTAAAATTCTACTAATAATTACTAAGCAAAAATTTCATCGAGTTCTTCGAGTAATTTCTGTTTAGTTAACTCGAAACCCTTCCTAAGCACTATTAAGATAATTTTTTTTCCAGCAGGAACCTTTAATATCGAATCATCTCGCTCTACAATTGATATTCCTTCTTCATTATAATCTAACTGACGTTTCAAAGCTTGAAAAGCGTTTTCTTTTGTTTTAAATGTTGCTCTTGATAATTCACTATAATCTTTAATATTATCATTAACCTTCAAAAATAAAACACTTTCTTCTACCTGTGTTATAAAACATTTTTTAGTAACTTCTCTTAATTTACTGTAGTTGCGATGATCTTTCTTACATTGTCTGTCTGTTTGATCATTTTCTAGGTATACGGAAAAATTTCTATTGATAATCCTATCAAATTGTTCTTTTGAGCCATTCCTATTTATTAGAAATTCTTTTGCAGAATCTAAGGTCACTCGAATTTGTTCTATAATTCCTGAACGAGCATCTTTATCAGCCCAGTATTTATAAAAAGATTTTATGATAGGTTTCACTAAAATATTTAAAACGCCTGTATCTAACTCAGAATCAATCAAAGATTTTCCATCATTAAGTGATATTTCCATCTGTTCTTTCATTTTTTTTTCCAAGATTTTATAGTTTCTCTCCAAAAATTCCATGATCAAATCTTCCTTTAAAATTCTCCCGAAGAAATTTTTAATACATTCAATTTATCTAATTTCAGTGAGCTACTTTAGATATTGAAATTTTTTATTTGATTAATTATTAATTATTTTTGATTATATGTATCTTCCAGTGCATTTTTAAATTCAATTTTAGTTTGTTCAAACCCTTTTTTCAATGCTTTAATTAAGATTTTCTTTCCCATAGGAATTTTGAGTATAGAAGGATCTTCTTCAATTATTTTTATCGCTTTTTCTGTAAAACTTAGTTGCTTCATTAAGTTTTCTTCAGCTAATTCTTTTGTTTTAAATGCTGCTCTACATAAGTCACCATAATCATCTAGATCATCATTTACTTCTAGAAGTTTGACTACTTGCTTTAAATAATTTATATACGTTTCTTTTACTACTTGTTTTAACCTTTCATAATTCTTGTGTGTACGAGAACATTGTCGTGAAGTCTGATCTCCAGCAAAATATTTTGGAAAAGTTTCATCAACAATTCTATCAAAAATTAGATCTGATTCTCCATTATGTAAGAGTAATTTTCCAGAATCTAATGTGACTTTAATTTGTTCTAAGGTTCCGACTCGAGCTTCATTTTGAGCCCACCAATCGTAAAATGTTTTAATAATTGGTTTAACAATGAAATTTAAGAGCCCTGTATCTAATTCAGCATCAATTATCTTTCTTCCTAATGTGATGGAATTTTCCATTTGTTCAATCATTCGCTGTTGTATAATGCGATAATTGCTTTCAATGTTATTCAATGGTCAATCATTAAAAACAAAAATATAAATTCTCAATCTCAATTAATTATACTTAAAAGAATTTTTTACTTTTAAAATAATTTCATAAGTTTGAGAATTTCATAAGTTTGACAAAATAAAATTAATAGAAGTTGAAATAAATAATTAAAAATGTCATTATTTTACTTTCACATTTTAATTCTTGGTGATCCTGAAACTATTCATTTTTATGTCTCAAGAACTTTTGAAGAATCTGGAGAGGATAAAGAAACTTATTTTTCATGGTTACGCCAGGTAAAAATCGTAGATAATGTCTGTGATTTGGAAATAGATGTAGTTACAAGTTTTTCTGCCGATTTAGATGAAATAATTGAACAAGTAGATGGAATTATCTATTTTTTAAATCCATCAATAAAAGAGGAATCCGAGTTTTTTGAAATGATTCTCCCAGATATTTTTTCAGTTAAACGTGACATCCCCACAATTGTCATTTTCTATGATCAGAATGGTATTCTGCCTTTCTCTGTGAATGAATTATTGGAAAATTTCTGGGTTAATTATCCTAGTTTAGAGGCTTTTGTAAATCTTTCTCCTAAGGAATTTCATCAGGCAATTCAAGCTCTATGTTTAGCGATAATTAATGGTGATACACCTTTAAATTTAGAAAATGCGTGGATGAGATTCCCTATTTTTATACAAATGGCAAATATTTATTATGAAAATAAAAACTATTATTATGCCGCTCTAGCTATAAGGCAAGCAGCTTTAATTGCTGAAATCTATAAAAAGGAAGAATTCTATATCATTACTGAACAAGCAGCATTCCTTTATTCTAAAATTAACCTATATTTAGAAGCGAGTAAGATCTTAGAAAACGTGGATAAGAGGAAATCATATAACTACAAGAAGCTATATGCCGAAGCTATGATTACTGATGGAAACCGGCTATTTAATAACACTAAATACGAAGAAGCGGCTAGAATGTATGAACAAGCAGCTCAATGGTCTAGTATTGAATCGATTGATAAATCTCTTATTCATGAAGCATTTAGATTATCAGTTAACTCGTGGATGTCTGCATGTAAAGTTGAAGATGCTTTTAGAATTCTTGAAAGCTTGCCACATAAAGAATTAATTACTATCCTAAAGGAGATAGTAGATAAAATAGTAGCTGAGGCAGATTATTTATTGAGTACCAATAATTATCAATTAGCGAAAGAACAATTATATCAAGCAATAAATAGATATCAGCAAGAAGACCTTTTCGAAGAATTAAAAAAATTAACATTTAGCTTAACAAGAATTTTGATTGAAATTTTTAAAAATCAAGTGAAAGAAAAAGAAACATATGCCGCTAAAAATACCTATGATGAACTTGAAAACATGTGGGCATCGTATAAAGTAGAAAAAATTAATTTAGACTCAACTTTAAAGACCCTAATTAATACTTTTTTAGAGGAAAACAATTTTGGTATAGCCACAGTTTTTATAAGTAAATTGGATTCGTTGAAACTAAAACAAGATTTAACTAAATTAAGTTCTAAGTTCGAAGATGAATATAAAAAACAACTTAAGAAAGAAACTGAGGAAATTATAAATAAAGGTATTAGTATTCTAAGAGATTATGCTGATTCTGAAAGAGATATTATTGCTGAAATGAATACTAAAAAAATCCAAGAAACTAATGAACTTATAAAACAAAAAGGCTATATCGAAGCCGCAAAACACTTAAAACATCAAGCAGATTACCTTGAAAAGATAGGGAAAGATGAGATAAGAGATCAGATTTTAACAAGATCTTTAGATATTTTGTTAGAAGGTAAGAATTTTGAAGAATTTTTTACTTATTTTGAGGAATTATCAATATCTATGAGAAGAAACTATTTAATTAGGATTTTCCCAATTTATTTAGAAAGCTTAAAGGAGATTAAAGAATCAGAAAAATATGAAAGAAGTGAAAAAATATTTAAAAATTCAAATAAGATTTTCAGGAATTTAATGTTATATGATGAATCGAGAGAGATTAATCAAATTTTTATTAAAATTATCAAACAAGAAGCGTTAAAAATATTGGAGAGCGAAGAAAATATTTCAGGTATTAATAAAGCTACAGATTTAGTGAAGAAAGTACTAGAAATCTCAAGCTCATATTTAGAAAAAGAAGAGAAAATAACAGTAACTTTTAATAGAATTTATAAAAAAATTGCTGAAATATATATTGAATTAGATGATTTGGCTTCTGCTCGTTCCTATAATGATAAGATAGAAAAAAAGGAATATAAAACTGAAATTCATAATAAAATTGCTAACCTTGAAGCAGAAAAAAGTGCTATTAGATTAAAAAAAGTAGAAGAATCTCGTAAAGGAGAACTATTAAAAGAGAAACTTTCAATTATTGAAAATTTAGGACGTGAAGCACGATTAGATAAAGAAAATGAATTGAAGGAAAGAAAAGCCTTAAGAAGAGCGTATTTTGAAGAGGCTTTATCTCTTATTAAAAATAAAGATTATGAAAAAGCAATTGAGATTTATAAGAAACTTCTTTTACAATTAAACAAAATTAAAAAATATAAATTAGCAAGTGTATGTTTAGCAATAGCCAGTTTATTATTCATAAAGGAAAATAGATTTGAAGATGTTAAAGTATATTTAAATGAGACTAAAAAGGAATTATCTAGTCTAAGAAAATTGTTTATTGAAACATATCCAGTCACTTTAGTTGAATATATTATTGATGTGAAAGAATATCAGGATGAATCCAAATTTATTGAGGCTCTCTCATATTTTGAAAATCTCCCACTATTTGAAGAAGAATTAAAAGTACTCTATGACGTTTTAGGTAAGGAATATAAAGGTGGATTAAAACCTGAAAAAACCATTGAAACAATAGCTGAGATTGAAAATATTAAACGTGAAATTAAAAAAATAGCAGATTCAATTCAAAAAGAAAAAGGAGATATTGCTAAAAGAAAATTAATGAAGAACCAATATTGGAAACTTGGATTAGAGGATATTTCCAATAAGAAATTGATTAATGCTTCTCTTTCCTATCTTGATACAATTACAAAACTAGAAGAAAAGAAATTTTTCAAACAAGCAGCTATTTCTTTAATTCTAGGTTCAATAATCCTTATTAATGAAAAGAATGTTGAAATTGCTGAAGAGACATTTGAAAATTATCTTAAGAAAAGCGAAACCGATCTTAGATCTCTCCCAGAAATTCAAATTATGAAATATTTATTCTCTGCAATAAAAAAGGATGAATTAGTTTTAAAAAATTTAGTAATAGATTCTTTAATTGAGAAGCTAGTATTATTTGATCCTGAAATTACATTCTTAAAATCTATTTTAGGCGAAGAAGTACTTGAGGAGGAAAAAGAAAAAGAACAATTATCCAGAAAAGAAATTGCTAAATTGTCAACACTTCGAATCGAAATGGATCAAATTTTTGGAAAAATTCAATCTAAAATGGGGGATATTAGACGAGAAAAAGATGAATTCTTTAAAAAACGAAAAGCAATGAAAAAGAGATATTACAAAAATATCTTAGATCTTTTGAATTCAAAAAAATTCAAAGAAGCTGGTTTACAATATCTTGGATTAGCCGAGACATTATCTAAAAGGAAAGACTTAAACACAAGTTCTCTCCTTATACTTTTGCATGGGTTATCATTATTGAAAGCAGGGGAGTCTTATAAACAAATTAAATCTAATGTCGATAATTTTCTCAATACTTTAGGTGTAAACAAAGAATTGGTGAAAGATACTTTTTATATTATGTTAATTTTATTCTTGATTGATGTCAATACTTACAAATTAGAAATATTTTTATCAAAAATTCGGGGAATATTAGAAATTTTACCTTTATTTGAAGAAGAAAAAGAATTAATTGAAATTGAAGATTAAATTATATCTAAAATCTTATCATAACATCAATTATATTCTGATTATAATATAATTTTCAAATTGATTTATTATTCAACAACATTGGCGTATTTTTGTAAATCTTTTACCCTCATACGAAGTGTAACTTCAGTAACTTGAGCAAGTTTGCTAATTTCCTTCTGAGTTCGACTTTCATTACATATTTTTGAACCAATATAAATAGCAGCAGCAGCGATACCTTTTGGATCCTTACCAGCTGAATTAAATCCACTTTCTCTCGCTTTTTCAATTATTTTAACAGCTATATTTCGACATTTCATTGAAAGTCTTAATTCTTCGTTAAATTTATCAACATAACGGTCAGCTGTGAAATGTTGCACCTTCATACCTAATTTTGGTAATACTTCCATTAAGATTAACCGATAACTCTTAATAACCTTCTTTTTAGGAATTTGTGCAACTTTTGTTATTTCTTCAGCAGTTCTAGGAATTCCATGAACCCTTAAAGCAGCAAAAATAGACGCAGATAATAATGTATCAATGCTTCTTCCCATAGTTAACTTTTTTTTAACAGTTTGAGTATAAATACGAAGTGCATCTTCTGCAACAGCATCAGGGATACTTAATCTCTTTTGTAAACGTTGCAAGTTTGGTAACGCAATCCATAGATTTCTTTCATAACTAGTAGTTAAAGATCTATGTATTTTGGCTAAACGATTAAATTTTGATTTATATTTTGGACTTAATAAAGTGCCTCGAGCATCTCTAGATCCTCTTATAATTGTTCTAGGGCCAATAGGACTATATACTCTTTCACTACTCTTTCTTTTTTGTATTTCTTCTTGAGTAAAAGCTCTGCGAGGACTATCATCAAGTATTCTAGAATGTACAAACCCGCAATTTAAACACACATAAAATCCATCTTCTTCACTAATTTTTGGGCTATCACAACAAGGAGAGCTTTCCTCTCCATTATCATCAAAAAAGTTATCATTTTCGAACTGTGCCGGCATAATTATGAAGATTTTGAAGGGAAGAATTTGGAATTTTTAATTTTTCGTAAGAAATACATAAAATCATACATATTTAAGTTTATATAACATTCATTTGTGAAAATTTAAATCTTAATCTTTTTAATTAGGATCTTAAAAGTTTAATAAATAATAATAAAAATTATTATATACCTATTAATAATAAAGAAAAATCGAAAATTACTATGTCCTCAGAAGTAATTTCTAATTTTATTAAAGTGGTTTCTAAGTTTTTAGACCTTAAATCTACTAAAATTGATAAATTGAAAACAATAGATGATGTTTTGAAATTACCAATTCACGATTATAAATTTATAGATAAAGAAGAATCAACAATAATAAAACAACTACTAGAAGTTTCTACCATAGCGGACGCGTCTAATTTAAATAAAGAGGATCCCTTTGAAATTTTAACTCAAATCGAAGAATCAGATGAATCATTAGAATTAACTGAAAGCTTAAAGGATAAAATCGAAGAACTCAAAAATAAGTACCCAGATCTTGAAAGCAAATTAAAAAAGACAATTACAATAAGCTCACTTATAGCTAGCGTTAAAGAAGAGAAAGAAGGCATCGAGATTGGTAAACAAAAAATACTGTGCGCAGGATTGGACAACGCAGGGAAAAGTGCTACTTTGTCTAAATTTGGAGGACGCTTAGGAATTAGTGAAACTATTGCAACCCATCCAACTAAAGGAGTAGTTCGGATGAAATTCGGAAGTTCTAATTTGTCTCTGTTCATCTGGGACCTTGGAGGTCAAGAAGAGTATAGAGAGAGGTATTTAAGTACTCCAGAGCAATATTTTATTCAATTAGATTTACTTCTTTATGTGATTGATGTACAAGATCCTGATAGATTTGATGAGTCTCTTAAGTATTTAGATAAGATTTTGGACTCAATTATTATGTTAGAAGAAAAACCTTATATACTTCTATTTATCCATAAAGTAGATCCAGATATTTTAGACGACGCAGAAATCCTATTGAACATCGAACTTTTAAAAGATAATATAAATGAACTTTTTAAAAGTAAGAATTATGATTTCGATGTTGAAATCTATCTTACATCCATATATTCTTTAATTTCACGCGAGCCTCAATTTGCTAAATATATTAAAAATATGATGAGTACGCATTATTCGCTAACCGATCCAACGGTAAGGAAGGTAGAAGGTCTTGGAAAAATCCTAGAACAAGTTATGAACGCAGTAATTCGGCTATCAGAGAGCATATCTACACAACTCAATGATCTTGATAGCCGTCTCCGAGCTATAGAGGCAGGAGCATTTCAAGCAGCTCAAAGTGGTTTACCGCTTGAAATTTCCAATCCCTCCCAAAGTCCTGTAAGAGGTCAACAAAACACTAGATTACAAGTTCTTAACGAGTTAAAAGATTTATTTAGCAAAAGGAGAAGTTTAAAATTTTAATTATTCTAAAACTTGTTTTTGATATATTCCTTCATTTTTTTATATACTGCACTAATGAGTATTATACAAAAAATAAGGATAGATAAGAGGAGATACCAAATATTTTCATATAACATTGAATTTACCTTCTGGTATTGAATTTCATACGTCATAGATTGCTCCAAATTTGAAATAACTATTAAAAGTATTGGAGAAATGATATAAATTGACAACAGAAATCCAATTATTCCAATAAAAAACCCAGCAATCACGTCGCTCGGATAATGAACGCCTAATTGGATTCTAGAAAAAGAAACTATAATAGAAAATAATATAATTAAAATTGTTATCAATGGAGATCTCAGAAAAAACAATCCAAATAAAAGACCATGAGATACTATATTGTATGAATGCCATGAAGGAAAGCTCTTTGAAGTGGGTTTTCTTTCAAGTACTTTAAGTTCTTCTTGATTAAACTCTTCAAAGGGTCTCGCCCTATTAACAATTAGTTTAATTGCTAATATTATTAATAACCCAATTAAAAACGTGGAAGCTATATAAGAAAGTAAAAATGGATCATACCAAATGAATAAATAAAAAGCGATTAGAAAAAGCCATAAAGTTTCTCTTCCGAAGAAAGATACAAATTTTAAAATATATAGTATAGGCTTACCACCTATCCCATTATATCTTAGAATAACTCTTTTATCCCATCTGTCTATCTTATGTGAAAAATCTCTGAATTCCATTAATATCTAATTTCAATCTTATTTTAAATATAATCTAAAAAATTATATGCTTCTTTTACCTTAGGGATTTGTTTTTCAAAATAATCAAGAGAATGTGAATCAGATCCTACAAAAAATTTAGCGCCATTTTTTTTTAAAAGAGATACAACCTTTTTTGAAGGAAATGGACGCTTAATAGGGAATTTTAATCCAGATAAATTATATTCTATTTTAATCTTATTTTTTATACAAAGTTTACCGAGTTCTAGCACGCGATCTTCTGAAATATCACAATTTTCTTCAGGTTTCAAATCATTATCATTGATGTAACGAAAGATGGTATCGATATGGCATACATTTTTAAAAATTTTTGAGTTGACCATCATTTCATATGTTTCAAAATATTCATCAATGACATCTCTCATTGATTTTTTATCCAAGAAATTTAAAAGCTTTTCTCTTGTGGTAACTGGATAACCAATAATCCATTCATGGACAGAACCAGCAATAAAATCTAACTCTCTTTCATAATCATCCATAAATTCTAATAATTCAAGTTCTTTATCTCTATAATATTCAATTTCTAAACCACCCAATACAAAATCATAAGTCTCCTTTATTTCATCGATTTTCTCTAAGTAATCTTGAACTTTTCCGCCGTAAAAAGGATTCAATTTATCGTTTTCAACATAATAAAGCTCAAAATGCTCAAGAAAACAAATATTCATCCTGCTTAACTCAGCAATTTCTGCGTAATCTTTGAATTTTAAATTTTTATTTGGAACATCCACACTCCAATCCGAAGAATGAATGTGATAATCTGTGTATTTAAATTTCATAAGCTTACAAAGTTATAATTATGGAAGAAAAATAAAAATAGTGACTAATTATTCAAGTGAATTTTCCTTACTGAAAAAGACCTCATAAAATAACTCCTTTTCACCCAACTTAGATGGAGTGATATTTGTCTTTCCCCCTGTTTGAATTATTCTAACAGCACTTTTATTTTGGATGTGGATATTTCCATAAAGTCCTTTTAATCCTTTTTCTTTTGCAATAATAATTATTTGTTGATAAAGAAAAGCCCCAATTCCCTTACCACGGTAATCCTCTCTAACTAAGAAGGAATATTCTCCCATATTTAATTTAGGATTTAAGTAGTAAGTAGCGTTTCCAACCATTTCTTCTTTTCCAATCTCACCTGTAAATGCCCCAATAGAGAATACATTATTATAATCAATATTTACCTCAAATTGAGTTTTAGAGTGAGTAAATTCCTTTTTTAATTCAAAAAATCTTAAATATCTGTCTCTCTCACTCAATGAGTAATATAAATCTCTCAATAGCGGCTCATCAGTTGTTTTCACAGGGCGAATTATTATTTTTTCTTTATCGAGTGTTTTATAAATAGTCTCATATTCAGATGGATAAATACAAATCCGGCCTTTATCATCACATGGAAGCATCTGATCAGAATAAATATAATTCAATTTTTTTGCCTCCTCTAATAGAGACTGTTGGAATTTTGGATGTGCTAGGCAGATCAATTCAAGTATTCTTTCTCTAATTGACTTACCATGGAGATATGCTACACCCCATTCTGTGACAACATAATATACATCCCCTCGCGATAACATTACTCCCGCTCCTTCATCTAAATGAGGTACAATTCGTGATTTTTCCCCATCTCTAGAGGTTGAGGGCATAATTATGATCGGCTTGCCACCTTTAGAAAATGCTGAACCTCTCATAAAATCAATGGTCTCACCAAAGCCAGAATAGAATCTATAGCCCTCTGTTGCAGCATTAACTTGACCAGTTAGATCAATTTGCCGAGCGGAATTAATTGAAACCATATTTTTGTTCATTCCAATATACCTAGGATTACATACATAATCAGAAGGATAAAATTCAATATAGGGATTGTTATCTACGAATTTATATAATTTTTTAGTTCCTAAAGCAAAACTCGTAATAATTTTTTCAGGGTGGAAATTCTTTTTCCTACAAGTTAAAACACCCTCTTCAATTAGGGGAATAATATTATTTGTAATATAATGAGAATGCATACCTAAATTTTTCTTATCACTTAAGTATTTTAGAGCAGCATTGGGTAAATCTCCAAAACCGACATGTATAGTTGATTTGTTCTCAACTAGGTTTTCTAGATTTTGCCCAATTCTTTCACCTATATCATCTGGCTCCTCAAAATGAAATTCTAACAATGGAGTATCATTATATACGAAATAATCTATTTCTTTCATGTGAATAAAACTATTTCCTAAAGTACGTGGCATTTGAGGGTTGATTTCAGCGATAGTAAGGTAAGATGATTGTGCTATTGGTTTTGCTATATCTACATTAATTCCTAAAGAGCAAAAACCATACGGATCTGGAGAAGACACTTGTATAAGGGCAACATCTATATGCTTTCGACCTGTTAAAAATAATGAAGGAATTTCACTCGCATATATTGGAGTATAATCAGCTTGACCTTTATTAATTTCCTCACGAAGAGTCTTTCCAATAAAAAAAGCATTATGTCTAAAAAGATCTTCTGCTTTATCTTTGAAATATTTTCCAGGACCTATGGTTAAAAAATGAAGGATCTCTGTATCTATTAATTTATCTGATTGCTTAATTAATTCTAAAGTTAATAATTGCGGTTCCGAGCACCCTGAATCTATAAAAACTCTGTTACTCGGAATTATTTTTTGTATTGCTTCTTTAGCAGTAATTTCTTTATCCTTCCACTTTTCTCTCCATTCAAAATCCATTGATTTAATATACTCCATTAAATATTCTTAAACAATTATCTAAAATTATTATTAATAATATCTATATCAAATAAAATTATTATTTCTATTCGCTATCATATAATAATTTTGGAAATATAAATAAAATGTTTAAATTTCATTCAATTCTTTTTTGATTTAGAGGTTTCCATTTAAAAAATAAAAAATTTCTTTTTAAAAAAAAAAATTAAATTAGTTTAAGCAACATAAAAATCAAAGAAATTCAAAATTGTGAAATATAATGTCAAAAGAAGAAAGGATGGAAAGTATTCTCACTGAAAACCGTATTTTTAATCCAGTTGATCTCAATCCAGATTATGCAAAAACTGGGATTTCAATGGAAGAATACCAAAAACTTTACAAACAATCAATAGAAGATATGGAAGGTTTCTGGGATGAACAAGCAAAATCTTTAGATTGGTTCAAACCATATGATAAAGTTTGGGAAAAAACTGATTTATTTCCTGGCAAATGGTTTGTTGGTGGAAAACTTAACGTAAGCTATAATGCCTTAGATAGACATGTCAAAGCGGGAAAAGGGGATAAAATTGCTCTGATATGGGAAGCAGACGAACCAGGACATGTAA
>CAYSZJ010000102.1:0-16253 GCA_964435435.1 uncultured archaeon | reverse complement strand
AAAAATTAAGCAAATAATTATCTTATGACTTTTTAATTGATAAAATAAAAAAAAATGTCCTTGCAAATAAATTTGCTTCAGAACATATAAATTTTTTTTTCTACGATGAGTTTTAAGAACTCACCGACCCTTGTAATAGTTTCTCTAATCCCTCTGCTAATTTCTGAGCATCCTCCCCCAAAATTCCAAGCTTATTGACGCCTTCTATTTCAATCACGTGTGCTAAGCAATTTTTAGCGCGACGGAGTGTTTTCCGTTCTACTAATGAAAAATTGTGTCCATTTCTACTTGGATTGGTATACCCTTGTTGTTCAGAATAATTCGGGGAGAATGGTTTTTCACTGGTTAATATGGCATAGACTAACCTTGCTAGCTTAGTTGCGACGGTATAAATAGCTAGCTTTTTTGAATACTTGCTCTTCCGAGCATACACTCTGTTTGCATAGGTCTTTAATTCTGAATCTGCTTTTAGCACCGTACACAAGATATAAGAAGCAGAATAAAAGATTTTTCGTAAATAAATATTTGAATGACGAGAAGCATGTGCTGAATATATTTTATCTTCTGAAGAGACTACTCGTGGGCAGCAACCACAAAAAGCCGTAAAGCTACGATAATTCTTGAACCTTTTAACGCTTCCAATCTCCGCTAAAATCCATACTGCTGTTGGTTTTGAGAACCCAGGTATCGAAGCCAAGTTTGACGCGTGCTTACGTATGTGAGGATAATCCATAATCATCTGTTCAATTTCTACGGCAAATAGTGCTTCACGCCCTGATTTAAAGTCCAACTCGACTAAATCTTGCCTAATTAAAATACGCTCTGCGGGCGTTAAAGCAAAGATCAAGTAGGGTTGAAATTTTTCCATATTCTTTGTAATTATAGTACGATGGTTAGCGAGCGACCCTTTTTCCTTTAATGTTCCTGTCAGAAATTCACCCAGAGATTTTTCTTGGCGCACGAAATAACATAAGAGCTTCCGAGTCCAAATTAACGACAAATCGAATTTTTTCATCCTTAATCCCGCACGGTCAAGGTTTTTCTTGATCCGGTTCTTAAGTGTGGCCATATCCCTTCTTAATCGTAACCCTCTGCGAAATATCGCCTTGAGGTCTTCTAAAACCTCAACTATAGGTTTTCCATTCTTTAGAAGCCCAGCAGCAAGATATCTGGAAAGATTTTTAGAATCTATCTTATCGTTCTTAGGTCTTCCAGGTAGCCCAGCAGAATCCGCAGGATTGACAACAATGAGTTCATATTGCCAATTTGCATAAAGAGCCTTCTCTTTCAAGAAATTATAGATAAGGTGGTGATAAATCCCTGTGGCTTCCATCGCAAATTTTAACGGGCGAAACTTCTTCATGTAATTCCAAAATTGGGTCAAACCGTCGGTATCTACCGAAAAAATAGCGGTCTTTAACCCTTCTGATTCTTGGACGTCTGTCGAATATAATGCAACGGCTAATTTGTGCTTGTGCACGTCCATGCCGCAATACCATGTGATATCCGACCAATCAACATAAAATATAAATTCATGCTCTTCCATATTATAATCACGGTGGGATACTCTAACCGCAATGGCGTCCGCTACGGGCGGTAATCGGTGTTGGCGATTTACCGCAGAATTCCGTATCCAACCCTCCGGAGCTACTGCGTTTAGGTGTCTTACTCATTCTTGTAAGAATTATCGCAAGCAACTAGACGGTTTCTCCGGGTCTAGCCCAAGTTTAATTTGAAGGCTCACCGTTTGCCGGGGCCTAATGTTCTATGAGATGGGAGGGTTTCCAACTCAGTCACCGTCCTGCCAACTTTTTTTCAAAGTCTCGGCCGCATTTAGCGGAGGACTAAAAGAATTAAATGACTTGAGTTGCTTGCAATAACTAGATTTCTAGTACATACCATTTCCAAAGAGTTTTTTGGTAGAAAAAATTATGTGTCAAAATTAGTAGAAAAAAAAAAATTAAAAATTTAAGGAATATTAAGTTTTTAAAAAGAATTATTTACAATCAATAAGTTTAGTTTAATTGCTAAGTGGATATATTTTAATGTTATTGGCTTTTAAAATTGAAAATATTATGAAATTCAATAAAATTTAAATAATCTGAGAATAAAATGAACTTAACACTGAATTATCCAAAAAATAATAAAATAATAAATTATAAAATAAGTTGAAAAAATTATGGTAAGTATAGATTTTAAAAAAGACATTTGGTTATACGTTTTAATTGCTGCTGTCCTTGCACTCATATCGATTTTCACTCCAATAGGAACTGTTGACGGAGGAACTTTTCTAGGACAAGATCTTCCAGACTTCACCATCTGGTGGACTTCAGTTATAACGTATAGTGAAGATTTAGATCCAAACTGGTGGGGTGGTGGAGCTGCAAGTCTTTGGACTTTAGGAATAACTTGTATGTCAATTGCAATACTATTATTTTATGGACTCCATAATATGAAAGGTATGGAATTTAAATGGGATTGGTTAGTCTATGGACTAGTCGGAATTGCACTGATTATATTTCCAATCTTAATGATGGTATTTGATTCAGACACTGCTATGTTCGGTGAAGTTACTATTGGTTTCGCACCTATTGGGATTCTCATTTCAGGTATTATATGTATTGTCGCCTTTGTATTTGAGAAGTTCGGAGATAAAATCTTTGGACGCGGGGAGTAAACTTAAAATAAGTATTTATTAAAAAATATAAAAAATTTTTTTTATTGTTATTATTATTTATTAATTTAATTACCGAAACCATTACATCATGATTTGTCGCCTTGTGACTAAAATTTATTCACAAGATTCATTCATTCGGTTTTATTTTTCTTTTTTACTTCTTTAGAATCTTTTCCTTCTTTTTTAGGAGCTATTGAATTCTTTAAAGGATTGTTGCCTAAATTTTGGATTATCTCAGTAATTCGAGTAGCTTCATTCTGAAATTTTTGTCCCTCAGCAGCACTACAATGAAACATTTGAATCCTTTCAGGCGAAATTCCTACTGATTTTAATATTTCCTTTGCATACGCAACATTACGTTCAGCTACTAAATTACCAGTTTCATAATCGCATTCACCACGGTATCAAGCTCCAATTGCTACTCCATCAGCTCCTTTCCCTATGGCACGCATCATTAAACTTGGAGTAACTCTTCCCGAACAATTAATCCTTACTGGTCTTAATGTAGCGGGATATTGAGCTCGGATTGTACCTGCCATATCTCCTGCGCCATATCCTCATTTCCAACATAGAAATGCTAATATTTTAATATTATTTTCTGAAGTTTTAGTCATTTCTGTCACCTCTTTATGCTTCTTCCAATATTGCATCTATTTGTTTTTCATATTGAGGTTCTCTATAGTATCTTAGAGTAATCGCTTCAGAAGGACAATTAGCTAAGCAAGATCCACAACCTCTGCACAAAATCTCATTTACTTCAGCACCATCATCCATAAGTGTAATAGCATTATATGGACAATTCAATTCACATAATCCACATTTTGCACACTTCTCTTTATCTTCAACTGCAGCTCGGATTAAAAGAATGCGATATTTGTCTTTTGTCATGAGCCTAGCTAATGAAGATGCTGCTGCTCGTCCTTGGGCAATAGATTCTACAATAGACTTTGGCCCCTGACTCACTCCAGCAAGTACAATTCCTGGAATTTTTGTATCTATAGGATTTAATCGAGCATGGAATTCTTTGAAAAATCCATCTTGACTGGTTTCAAGTTTTAGCATCCTTTCAATCGTTTCTACACCTTTAGCTGGTACCAATGCTGCAGAGAGTATAACCAGATCAAATTCTAATTCTTTTAAGCCTCCCGACCCTAGAGTATTCTGCATTACAATCTTTAAGTTATGAGTTTCTGGATCTTCTTTAATACGGCTTACATTTGTTCTTATATATTTGATCCCCTCTTTTCTTGAAAGAGTAAAGTATTCCTCGTAATCTTTGCCAGCAGCTCTCATATCCATATAAGCAACAGTAATGTCTGCTTCTGGAGAGTGTTGTTTTATTAATTTACTGTTTTTTATCGAAATCATACAACATACACCAGAGCTACAATACGTATTCATGTTCAAATCCCTAGAACCTACACATTGAATGAATAAAATCTTTTTTGGTTCCTTGCCATCAGAGGGGCGAACAAGATGTCCTACTGTTGGTCCATTAGGAGCTAACATTCTCTCAAGTTTTAATTGTGTAATAACGTTAGGATATTTGTTGTAACCTAAATATCCTATTGGCGGTTCGAATTCATCCCACCCAGTAGCTACAATAATTGAGCCTACGTCAAGATCTATAATTTCATCTTCTTGGTTAAAATCTATCGCATCTAGTTCACAAGCACCTTTACATAATTCACATTTTATGCATCTTGTCATATCAATCTGAACTAGAGAAGGGACTGCTTGGGCAAATGCTATGTATATAGCTTTTCTTGAGTCCATTCCTTCATTGAATTCATTGTATCCATATGCTGGACATACGTCAAAGCACGCTCCACAACCATTACAATCGTTATTGACATATCGAGCTTTTTTTCGAATTTTTACATTAAAATTTCCAACGAATCCACTGACTTCTTCTACTTTACTATATGTGTATAAATTTAATCCAGATGTTCTTGATGCTTGGAGCATAACTGGTCCCAGTATTCATATACTACAATCATCTGTAGGAAATGTTCGATCTAGTTTTGCCATTTTACCTCCTATAGTAGGACTCTTTTCCACTAAATATACTTCAAAACCCTCTTCAGCTAAATCGATACCCGCAGATAATCCGGAGACACCACCACCAATGATCAGTGCTTTTTTCGTGATATCGACCTCTTTTATTAGAATAGGTTCTAAAACAGCTGCTCTTGCCACTGCTGACTTTATTTGGTCTTCTGCAACCTTTTGAGCGCCTATTTTATCCTTTCGATGAACAAAACTAGAATGTTCACGGATATTCACAAATTCTAAGTATGAAGGATCAAATTCCATAGATTCTAATACACTTTTAAACACAGGTTCATGTGTTTTAGGAGTACATGATGCTACTACTAATCTATTTGCATTATTTTCGATCATATTTTCTTTAATAAATTCAGCTCCTGGCTCTGTACAAAGACTAATATATCTATCTGCCACAACTACATTCGGAAGTGTTTTTGAGAACTCTACTAAGGAATTAGTGTCAATAATTTCAGCAATATTTAGACCTCAATCGCATATAGCAACGAAAATCCGTATTTCTTCACTGTTATCATTTTCCATTGCAAATCACATCTTTTTTAACTTTTCTTGTAAATTCCTCCAATATTTTATGTTATTTTTCTATATCTAACTACTCTGTTTTAATTAAATAAATTTATATCAAAAATGTTTCTTATATCTTTTATAATATAATTAGTAAAAAGTAATTTCAAAAATAAATATAATTTTTAAATTCTGAGTTAAGATAAGATTATAAGTTGATGTGTATATGATTTTTCAAGAGGGAATGGGAGGAATTCAGATTATTATTATCACATTAGTCTTAATTCTGGGCAGTATTTTAATTTTCAAAATTGGATTAGTAGTAACAAAAGCTCAGGAAAAAACAAATATGAAATGGGTAGCTGCGAGTTTTGGAATACAATTTGGTATTATTTTATTTATTAGTTTACTCTTGCCTATGTCCTCTTTTGAAGGAGGTATAATAGCACTGGTTATTATCTTTTCAGCATTAATAGTCACAAATGTCATAAATGTAATTCATAAAATTGGTATAAAACGTTCGTTTGTAGTAATGTTATTAATTCTTGCCCCTATATCTTTTGCAATGGCTATTTTATTTTCAGGAGGAAGTGTATTAAGGTAAAATTTAAGAAATTCCTTTAGATTCCAATTTCTTTATTTATTTTTTGATTCATATCAATAATCTCATCTCTAGCTGCTTTAGTGAATTCCTTTTCGGTAAATTTTTTACTTCTACTATAAGCATATATTATTCCTCGTGATGAATTTACTATTCCCCCAAATCCTTTTTCAAAAAATCCATATTTAATATCTTTTGCTTGAGCTCCCTGTGCTCCATAACCAGGTATTAAAATAAATGAATTTTTCATAATATTTCTAATTTCTCTTAATTCATTAGGATAAGTAGCTCCAACCACAGCTCCTAAATTGCCAAAAGAGTTAAACTTTTGTAAAGGTATTGACCATTCTCGTACTAATTCGGCCATATTAATATAATTTCTTTTTAAAATCTTATTTTCGACTTTATATTCGAATTTTTCATCAGGGACATCCTCAATTCTAGTGCTAAATAGATTTTGAAAATCACTACTGCTTGGATTTGATGTTTTTACTAGAACAAACAAACCTTTTTCTTTATATTCTAAAAAGGGTTTAACAGAATCAATTCCTAAATATGCATTTATAGTACACGCATCCGCATTAAAATTTTTAAACGTAGAATAAGCATACGCTTCAGAAGTAGATCCAATATCATTTCTTTTTGAATCTAAAATGACTAGTAAATCCTTTTTATGAGCGTATTTTATAGATTCTTTTAATGCCCCCAAAGCTTCATATTTTTCATAAAAAGCGATTTGTGGTTTTACAACTGGAATTAAATCACATGTATCTTCGATTAGTTCTTTGTTAAATTCCAAAATAATTTTGTCAGGATTATTATATTCATCAATTAAATATTTGGGAATTTCCCCCTCTTTATCCATTCTGGGATCAAGTCCCATAGAAACAACGCTTCCTTTTTCATTAATTAATTGAATTAATTGCTCTATAAAATACATAATGAGGATAAATTCATTTTTTGTAACTTGTCATGTGTATTTTAAATAATCTTGGCAATGCACTTAATAATTATTGACAATGAATGATCAAATTTTAGAAATTTTTGACAATGATATTATATTCTTAAATCTCATAAAATTTTCAATCTGAATATAAATAGGAAGTGGTTTCTAAAAAAATTAGCGATGAGAATGTCTTCTTATTGAAATCAAATTTTTCAATTAATAATCAACGACAGGACTTAAAAATCCTCTTAGCTCAAATCTTCCATTCAACGTTTAATCACTCACACCTTCCTGTAACTCTTCTTAATTGATGAAATTTTTTTACTTTCAAGTAGTAAACTATGCATTTTTATTAAATTTGAGAGGGGTTATTATTTAAACTTTAGCAATTCTTTATATATTTATGGAATCACAATTCCTGAAATAAGAGATATTTTAGATCGGACGGAAGAAAATCGTTGTTAGTGTTTAGACAACTTTTTTTCATAATATTTATAATTTTATTATGTGACTTTCCAAAATTAAGTGACTTTTTTAATAATTATTGGGAATGAATTTAAAAATACTTAGGAATCATTTGATTTTTTCAGAAAAATTTGGGAATAGTATAGTGTAATCGGGATTAAATTAGAAAATATATTCTGTGTTTTTAACTCACATATAATTTATCTTGATAAATATTTGACTTTCTAGTTAATTAATTCCTTTACTATTTTTGGTTGTAATGTAAATTCTTATGCTTCTTGAGTCAATATTATTTCTAATTTAGAGAAACTTTCTAAACTTGAAGATTTATAAATAATAATACAAAAGATCGAAGTTTTCAAAGTTTTAGAAGAAGCAATTTAATATGCTATTGAGAGTTTTCCATAGAAAAATATTCAAATTCAAAAATTAAATAAAAATATTTATGTCGGAACAAATGAATTTATATTGGATCTATTTGAAAATATTTGGGATAATACTGTCAGTTAGAAATTAATTAAGGTGAAAAACTAATCACTTCTCAAATATAAATAGGTTTGCTACTTCATTTTTTAAGGTTCTTTTTAAGAGAATAATCCTTTCTTCCCTTTAATTCTATCATAAATAAAATATAAATATTCAAAAAGAAATAGTTAAAAAATATACTAATTTTATAATCTCGTTTATAAATTTTCAATTCACATGTACATATACTTGTTGCTTTCTAATTTTTTCCACTCTTCTGTGAAAACATCTCTCTCCTTCATAATATCATTTAAATAAGATACAGAAGGGAGTTTTATTGCTTTAGGGATGCATAAATTTGCACATATCTCACACCCAACGACGCATTTCTGAGGTTTTATTACCTTTACGCTATGACGTTCAAAATCATAAGAAAATACAAATACAGGACAATCCAATACACATAAACCACACCCTATACATTTTTTATAATCAATAGTCGGATACCATTTTATTTCTTTTTTGGAAATTCCATACCAACTATCCTTTTTAAGTTTATTTAACTCATTCATTGATGTTCGTTTTTTAAATTAATAATTTATTGATTAGATCATCTAGTATTAGTAAATAAAAAGCAAGAAAAATTAAGATTGCCCCACTTAAGATTCTTAATTGTTTTCTATACTTTAACCTCATATCATTTAATTTTCTTGATTCTAATCCCAATCTAAGAAGTATACAAATTGTAATTATTGGAATAACCAACCCTACTAAATATACAAAGATGAATACATAAAGTAATGGATTTGTATGAAGATTATATATTAATGCTAAATAAACACCCCCAAAACAAGGCATTTTTATGAGAACAAAAATAATTCCAACCAAGAAGGCGTAAAAACCCGAATTTTTTTCAATAAAATCCTTTAACACTTTCTTAACTTTTTTTGGAGTACCAAATATTGTGCTATTTTCTTTTTTACACTCAATTATTTGCCAAATTCCGACAAAAATTAAAATTCCCGCAAAAAAATACTTAAATAAATATAAAACTTCCAGAAAGGGTAAGAAAAAGAGAAATAATATCGAGATTAGAATATAAGCAAAAATTAGACCAGAGATTAACCCAATAGCGATTTTTATAAATTTTAATTTTTCTTCTATTAAAATGAGTGATGAACCAAAAGCACTTACCATTAATAAAATACATGGAGTAGCGCCGATAGTTAATCCAGAAACAAAAGCTATAATAAAATTGACTTCCATATTTAGAAGAACACCTTAAAAACTCAAATAAAAGGTAACATCCCCCCAATACCAAATGCTGATAGTAAAAATTCAATTCCTATCCAAATTAATATAATAGCAAATATTTTTTGCAACCATGCACTGATTTTAATAAATTTAACAATTACTCTTTGGTTAATTAGTCCTGATGCGACTCCTATAAGAATATAAGGTATCATTAATCCTAAAGCGTATAAAGAAAACAAGAAAAATCCTGAAATAAATGTTTCTTGATTCATAGCTATGGTAACGATGGATAAGTATATTGGTGTAATGCAGGCGATCCAAGGTGAGCCCATAGAAAATCCAAGAAATATTGCACCTAAAATTCCTTGATGTTCTTTTTTTTCTTTTTTTTCATGTTTAATACCATACATATTCTTTAAATTTTCCTCTTCAATTTGTGTTGGTTTGTAATTTTGAAGATCTTTTTTACTAAATTTGCTGAAGAAAAGATAAAATGCCATAAACATTATAACGATACCAGATATCAATTTTATCCAAAAAATATATTGTATAAAACCCGAAATAACAATAAATAGAGATGCAATAATAGTAAATACTGCAATAAAACCAATCGAAAATGCCAGACTCATAAATGTAGCCTTTTTAGTTGTATTTGCTTGGCCTTGAATGTATGCAATAAATGTTGGTAGTGTTCCAATATTACAAGGGGCTAAAAATGATAATATTCCTCCCCCAATTGATATAAAAAATAATCCAAAATCAATCATTTTTAAAATTTAAGAGTTATATTTTTATAATAAGGCATCCACTTCTGTTTTTATATTTTCGAAACTACCTTGTGTTATACCCACCATGGTAGCTTCAATATTTCCATTTTTATCTAATATTTTCACAGTTGGCTTGTATCTTATATTAAAATAACTCGCATAGTTATATTGAACAGTATCCCGTATAACTGGCCAATTAGGACTATATCCTTCTAACCAATCATCTAATTCACTATCAGATATTTCAGCAGTTGTTTCAAGACTAATTGGAACTATATATATTTGATTACTATTGAAAATATTATCTATATCTGCTAATATGCCAGCTTGTTCTGGACATCCAGGGCAGTGAGTGCCAAAAAAGAATATAATTACTACTTTACCTTGATGATTTGCTAATCGAATTGTTTGACCATAGACTGTGGTAAAATTAATATCGGATTGATAAGGTTCCGTGGGAGGTTCAGGTTCTTTAGGGTTATCAGGGATCGTGGGAGTATTAGGCTCCTCTCCATTAAACATGTCATCAAAAAATCCCCCTGAAATTAATAAAACAACTATTATACTAACAGGGAAAATAACTAAAGAAAAAATTATAAATTTGCTATAACTTTTTGATAGTTTTTTATAACGAACGAGCCTATAGTGTACTCTTTTATGAGGTTCAGCATTTTTTTTGGAGTTATGGTTGTCTGTCGACATTTTATCAGTTTTTAATTTCTAATCTCACTTATTTATTTATCCAATTTGCATGTCTGAATTATAATTGGATTGAGATTTTTCAGTATTAGGTTTTTTTTGGGGAATTTCTGTAAATCTATGTAGAGCTCTTTTTGGGTTTTATATGTCTCTAGATATTGATCTGATAAATATATATTAAATCCATTAACTACAATTCTTTTATTTTTCTGAAAATTTCCTAATTTATCATTTGGAATTGGTTCTAATTTGGGTTCATAAATATGAATGCAACCTTGTGTAAAAAATGAAATTTTTACCAAAAGATTAATAATTTTTTTTTTTTTAGTATATTCCCTCGCTTTGTTTGAAAAGGACACATTCATAATTACAAAACCACATTTGCAATAGTGTTATATTAAAAATATTTAATTTAAATCCTAATTTATATTATTTTAATTTGTAAGAATATTAAAACATTTAGGTTACAGTTTGCAACTTAATAAATGAATACAATATTCTACACCAAAAAGCATCGAATTTGCAATAATTAAAAAAAACTCCTGATTTAAGATAGAGAGTAAAAAGTGATAGATAATTAAGAATAATCTAAATGAAGAAATTCATCGGAACCTTCCCTGGAATAAAGATTTTATAGAATTAGATTACATAAATTGTAATCTAATTGTTGGTATGAAATACCCTACAAAATTAGAAATTAAAGCATATAAATCAGGGAATGTAATTCTTAGACTTCTTGTAAGACCACATGTAATTTTTCTTGTATTTAAAATCGGAAATTTGGATTGGTGCGATGTCACTTATTCAAATTATCTCTATCAAGAAATAGAATATAATGAGTATCAAATAAATTTGCAGAAAAATTATCCAGAAAAGCTGAAATTAGTATTAGTGGATAGTAATTCTCAAGTAGTAAAAGTTTATAGAGTATTAAAATTAAGCAAAAAATTTAGTAATATAATGAGGGATGCAGTTATTGAACAAAGCAACACTTTTCCATCTGTCAAAAATTACAATACTGAAGTAAAAAAAATATATAATAAATATCAACCAGGACAATTAGCGATTAGTAAACTTGTTAATGCCTCGTGTGAAATTCAAGGTACAGATAGAAAGGAATTTATCGATGTAGTATATGATAAATTAGGGTATGGAACCGTAAAAAAGATTCCTTTATGGATTTATGAATATGTTCATAAAAAAGATAATAATAAAGGAATAATTACAAAAGAAAGCATTCCTGATGATTTAATACAAAAAGGAGTTGTCAAATGTAAATATTGGATGAAAAGGGATCGTTATTTATATGTTGAATTGTATAAGACTCGAAGAGTAAAGAAAAAGAGAGCAAGAAATAGAAGAGTTCAACCATAAAAAAGGATTTATTAATTATAAATTATTAATTTTAAAGACTTAAGATTAAATTTTATTATTTAAATAAGAGATATTTATCGGAATTAGGTTAATTTTAACGGTCCCTTGTAATATTTTGATGCTGGGCAGCCAATACATTGTCCTTGAATAAAAGATTTACAAAACTTGCAACAAGTTCCACATGGAGTATTTTCATTTTGTTGGTCAAGGTGAGAAAAATTTAAAGGTAAAAAGAGATCCTCCTTTAAACTTCCAAATATTAGGATATTCGACTTCCTCACACCCTTCAAATTGTAAAGCATACAGGAATTAAAAATTGTTTCTATGGTGTCTAAATTTTCAGCAAAGAATACTAAAAGATGATTATATTCACCCAATAAATTAAAAGAGAATAAAACTCTGGGACAATTCGAATAGACATCTTTTATTTTTTCAAAACTCTCAGTTTCTAATTCTAATAGTAAAATAGCTAATTTGAAATCTAACTTTGAAAAATTAACTAAAATGCTTGGCTTAATAATGTTTTTTTTTATAAGTTTTTCATATCGGTTTTTTATTGAAACGTGAGACACACCAAACTCTTTTCCAATCCTAGAATAATTGATCTTACCATCTTCAGATAAAGATTTGAAAATCTCAAGGTTAATTTCATCTAGCTTTATAATTTTTTTGAATTGTTTAATATTATCCATTTTTCTCCACGAATTTCAGTTAATATAAGTTACAAATTGTAACATAATTTATAGAGATTTTTTTTATACTTATTATTTTGATTATAATGTTACAAATTGTAAGTACTCTAATATAGATATATTAAGGAATGTAAATATTTAAAAAGAAAATAATTGAGCTTACTGATAAATTAATTGTAGTCTCTTAAAAGGTGAAAAATAAATGTCGGAAGAAAAAAGACTTCCAAATTTTCAGGTATTTTTTCATTCCAATATCTCTAACAAGTATAATACTTTTTGAAATAGGAATACCTGCTTTCTCAACAATTTTTTTCGCGCACTCTTTTCCGTAACCATCGACTGTAATTATCTTTTTAGTAACCTTAGTTTTCTCGTATACTGGTTGAATATTGGTAGGAAGAGCTCCTAAGCAACCAACACCTACTTTATTCAGCCTAAGGGCTCTAACCACTTCCAAACTAGCTAAGGATGCTATAATTCCCGCATTTGACAACCCCCCGAAACACGCAAAAATGATATTTTCATGTGTATTTTTAACTGGTTCCCATTCAATTTTATGAGTTTGTTCCATTTTTCCTTCATCTTTTTTCTTTTATTTACATTTTTATTTTTTATAATTAATAAAATTCAGAGGTTTGCATTTAGAATCTTGATAAATTAACAAAGCATAAGCTAATTCATCTTCAATAATTTGAAATATTTTCAAAAAGTTTTTATCCATAAATATTTTCTCATTATTTTTAAAATTTTGATAAATTAAGGTTAATTCTTTAGTTATCCATGGATATTTTGCAGGATTTTTAATTCCCTTTATGATTCTCTCGGAATACTCTTTAGAATAAACGCTCAAGAGATAATTATATAATAAATCATGTTGTTTTTCCATTATTCAGTCACTCAATATTTCAATTTTAGATCGATTTTCATATTCTTTTTTTATACTTTCAATAAATTCCTTTAAATCTTCATCCACATATGATTCATATTCTGAATTAATAGAATTAATAAAAGAAAGTATGTGTATAATACCAGAGACTTCCTTATCGCATGTATGTCCAAATCGAGGAGCTCTACATTCATGACAGACTCTCAATGTAAAGTCTTGTAAATTCTTTTTATTTAAATTTTTACCTCGCATGAAATCCGCTCCTGCTGCTGATGAACCACAGGGTGATGATCGCAAAACCTTTGCATTTAAAATGTTCATATCCTCATCTAAATCTGTTTCAAAAAGCGGTTTTCCGAAATGTTCCGCAAAGCTATCAATTTCCGGAATCCCCGTATTTTGTTCCAATGAGCACATGGTACGCGGACTTACAACTTTTAGATTTATCCTTTTTGCTTGCTGAAATAAGCCAAGACCAGGGGTTATCCCTAATATTAAAGGTTTTTGGAGCGCAGCTAAATCTAGAATAATATCTGGATGTCTTACATATGATAAATAGACATCACATTCTGGGATACTTAAATCTATATCATCATCTAACATTACAGAAGGAGAAATCTCAGGGACTAATATCCACTCTGTTTCAAAATGTTTTTTAATATTATCATAAGCTCTCTCTCCGTATTTTCCATCAGAGATAATTCCTACCTTCATTTTATTCTATTTTTTTACTTGCTCTTTTTTTCTTTATTATAAATTATTTGATTAAATTTACAATTAAAAATATTTTAATTAATTACAAAAAGCTCATCTACTTTTTTTGCTATTTCTTCAGCGATAATCTCGGCAAGTTTCATACCATCTTCTCCTAAATCTTCACGAGATTTCGGTTTTAATTCAGGATGGGCATTTAAAAACTCTTGAATGTATATTGTTGCTGCGGGCTCCCCGCTATACTGGTCTACCGCAATTTTTGCGCATTCTTCTTGACACCCTTCTATTGTAATGGTTGGATGATTTTTGGCAAAATCTCTTTCTTCTTGACCCCCATGACGTTCTAATCCTCCTGCCATAAATAACGGTTGGCACAACACAATAGTTTTTTGAGGGCGTAATTTTTCAACGACAATTCTTGCAGCAGCACGGCTTAAAGTGCCACCTATTAAACTTTCACCACTACAAGCAATAATACCTACTTTTTTTTTCATTCAGTTTACTACCTCCTTATTTTCTTCTAATAATTCATCAATTTTTATAGCAATTTTTTCTGCTAATTTTCTTGATAGTTCCTTTGTATTATCTCCAATGGGGATTATTGAAGGCTCAGGCTTTAAATCCCTATTTTCTTTTACAATATCAGTGGTCATAAATTGAGCATCAACTTTCCCTATAGCCTCTATTAAATCGTTATAGGAACATTTCAATGGACATCCATCTATAGGAATTACTTTATTTTCCTTTAACGCTTCAATTATCTCCTTTTTACCTTTTACTATCAATGGTAAACATTCTAAAGCAGTTTTACCTTTTGCTAATTCATTCACTAATATATATGCAGTTTCTCTACCAATACTACCAAATACTTTACCAATCCCACTACAAGGGATTATAAACACTTTTTTTTCAGACATCTTTCTCAATTCCTATTTGTTCTAAATCATTTTTTTCTTTCATAATTTTCTCTTTCATATATTCAAAATAATCTGGTCCATTCATTAAAAGTTTCTTATCTTCTTCAAAATCTCTCAATTCTATTTCTATAAACCAACCTCTTTGGTAAGGATCTTGATTCATTAATTCTGGATTGTTCTCTAATGCTTTATTTACTCTAATAATTTTACCAGTTCCTGGAGATATTAATTGTAATACTGTTTTACTGGATTCAAAACTTCCTGCATCATCAAATTGTTCTATATCACTACCAATTTCTGGAAACTCTACAAATAATATATCCGCTACCGCATTCTGTAGATAATCCGATATACCTAATAATGCTTTTTTTCCTTCCAGTTTTATCCAGCAATCATTTTCATTAAAGAAATATCCTTCTTTAGGTACTTTAAAATAGTATTTATCAACTGTAATATCAAAAAATTCTAAAATTTCAAATTCACGACTTTTTAATACCTCTTCCACCTCATCTTCCCCGAGTTCTTCACTAATTTCTTCCATAATTTGCTCTGCAAGTTTTTCGTTTTCCTCGTTTAACATAAGTTCTTTTCTAGGTTTAATTTTATATTTTTTAGACATGTCTGGAATAAATATTCGTTTAAATGGTCTTTTGTCTCTTTTTTCTACTAATTTAGTTGCACATCTAGTCATACAACCATCAATAACAATAACTTTTGATGATATTATGAAATTTTCATAATTTTCATCACCAGTATTCAGCAAGACAGGACAAATTAGTTGTATTTCAGGTCGATTTTCTATCAGTTTAAGAGCTACACTTCTAGCAATCACGCCTAAAGATTTATCCAAACCGTTACAAGGTAAAATGCAAGTTTTCTTCTTTTCCAGTTTTCAATCACCTGATGATTCAGATCTTAATTTTTTTATTAATTTTGATGTTTCACTTTTATCAGGGAATTTTAATGCATCTGGAGCGCAAGTTTTCGCACATGCTCGACAAAATACAACACAATTGTATGGATTTTTAACTGTTAATTGTTGTTTTTCATCATTATTCTTTGCATATACATTATGTGGACAAAATTTATCACATTCCATGCAAAAGTTGCATTTATCATAATCTATTATAGGCCACCAGGGAATTTTTTTTCTTGGAACTCCCATAAATGTTTCTTTTTCAGCATCATAACTCTTACTCATTTTTAACATCCTCCTCTAATTTTT
>CAYSZJ010000101.1:4257-16311 GCA_964435435.1 uncultured archaeon | reverse complement strand
ACATTTTCCACATCTAATACACTCAAACCTAAATTCTTTTTTCTTTTCCATTGAGTAAATAAAAAAAATTTAATATAATTTGGATTGTAACGGGAGGAATGTTATTAATTGATTGGCATAATTATTTTATGTTCAAAAATATCCCAATGAATTGCTGATTGATTTTTCGAACCGGTTTCTTTAAATCCCATACCTATGTATTAGAAATGAAATTTCATGAATTTAAATAATTGTGACATTTCAAAAGAATTAAAAATAGATAAGACCAAATGTACGACAAAAATACTATTTTAATTAGGTAAAAATTCATCCTCTAATTCTGAAATCAAAGATCTTCGATCTTTTTCAGAGATTCGATTAATATCAACTCCACGATTATTATAAGTATCAGGAGGAATATCTTCAAACAAAGATAAAATTAAAATTATTGCATTTGCAACTAAAGTCTTATTTTTTGAACGGTCCAAAAAGTTCATCAATTCTATTAATGATTGACTTTTCCAGATCTCTGTCTTCTCTTTATTGACTTTTTTATTTTGAAAAAAATCAATAATTTTTAGATAGCAATCTAATTCAAATTCATCGCATTTATTATTAATTTTCATCTTCGTGTTGACTATTTTTTAAACCCTAATTATTTAAACTAAAAAATTATTTTTAAATTCTTTTATTTTACCGATTTTTTGTTATGCTATTCCGCACATTTATATGTCTTCTTTATAAAAAGATACCCGTTAAGCCTGTAAATCAAGTTCTTTTTAAAGATTGATATTTGTGTGTAAAATTTTTTTGATAATTGGTTTATAATTTTTTTATGTATATTATTTTCTATTATAATATATAGATATCAGTTCATTTAGAAAAAATAAAAATCTAAGAAAGTATTTCAATATATTGTTGATAGAAAGAGCAATTTTACAATATTGACTAAATTAAAGATTTTAAATTGATTTATTCTTAAAAAAATTAAGCATTTCAAATATAAGTAATCGTACTTTTTTAAGAACATATGAAAAATTTACTAGATACTATTGAACGCCTTAAGTATAGTCCCATAAGTGAATTAATTACACAACGATTACATGAATTTAAAACACTACAGCAGGGGTCAATTGATAGCATCTACAAAGAGATGCGTTTTTGTATAATGACGGCGAATTGTAGTGCTGAACGTTGCTTGGAAATTCACGAATCAATTGGAGATGGTTTTTTAAATCTCACTGAAGAACATCTGGTAAAAGAATTTAAAACTCTTGGATATCGTTTTCCAAAGATACGAGTAAAATATATTTTAGAAGCGAGAAAACATAAAGAAGATTTAGATATAATGACAAAAGATAATATAGGCAGGAATGAATTGAGGGAGTGGATTGTTAATAATATTAAAGGACTCGGATATAAGGAGGCAAGTCACTTCTTACGAAATATCGGATATACAGATTATGCAATAATAGATTTTCATATTATTGATACCTTAGTAAAATTCAAAATAATTGAAAAGCCAAAAACTCTTACTAAAAAGAAATATTTAAAAATAGAAAATATTTTAAAGACTATTGGAAAAAAATTAAATCTAAAATTAGATGAATTAGACTTATTTTTATGGTATTTTGAAACTGGAAAAGTTCTTAAATAACATATTCCAAATAAAGATTCAAAATCAAAATAACGTTATTAGTTTAGGTGGGGTGATAATAGAAAATTTTTTTTAATGGAATAACGGTTGTTTTTCCTGTTTCGTGTATCACATGTACTAATTTTTAAGGTTAATGCATCCATTTACCTCTTCAATACAGTGAATATACGTTCTGGTCTATATATCACCCCATTTTTATAAGGAATGACAATTTACAACTGCAGAGAAATAATAAGACAAAAGTGTATATAAAGCTTTTCTTTTTTTTTTTATAATGTTTATGAGATACTTTTTTTTGATATAATCGAAAGATTGTTAAATTTTCCATTGTCCTTCTTCATAAATAACTTTTCCGTCTGCTAGAATTTTAGATCCTGGTAATTTCATATTTTTCAAAATATCCCAATGAATTGCTGATTTATTTTCAGAACCACATTCTATAAAACCCATCCCTAGAGCGAAATGTAACGTTCCCCCAATTTTTTCATCAAATAACATATTTTTAGTAAATTTCGTGATACCATAGTTATTGCCAACAGCATATTCCCCAATTCTATTTGCATTTTCAATTTTAAGGATTTCTTGAAGTAAATCTTCGCCCTTTTCTGCCTTTGCTTCAATAACTTTTCCTTCTTTAAACTTCAAGAATATATTTTCAATTTCTTTTCCTTGAAATATCCCAGGATAAGTAAATCTAATATGTCCATTAGCTGAGTCTTCATGTGGGCTTGTATATACTTCACCATCAGGTAAATTTTTATTTCCCGAACTATTCTTCCATATACGCCCCTCAACAGAAAAAGTAAGATCTGTGTCTTCTCCAACAACATGAAGTTTTTTTATATTATTTAGATGTTCTATAATCTTGTCCTGTTTTTTGTGCAATTTGTTCCACTCCTCAATGGGGTCTTTTTTTTCTAAAAACAGTGCTTTTTTTATAAAATCAATGTAAGAAAATAGATCCATATTTGCTTCTTGGGCAAGAGAATTACTTGGAAACGGAATTACAAGATATCCCAACTCTTTTTTACTCATTCTTTCTTCCAACATTTCAAAAAGTTCTCTTCTATCCGGTGATCCTTGAGATTTAGAAATAATTTCAGGATTAATTTGACTTAATTTACGAGTATTATAATCTCCCAATATTACAATATAATGGTCAAATTCCTTGATAACCATTTTTTGAACCTTATCTACGTATAATAATTGTTCTTCAGAAGCATATTTATAATATAATTCTGGCACACCTTCTATTTGCGGAAGAAGGAAAGGATGTCCTCCAGCTTTAAGGATTTCAATATACATTGCCTGAAAAAGTTCTTTTGCTAATGCTGGACCAGTAATAAATACTCTTTGTCCTTTTTCTACTTGAAGTGAATAATTTACTGCTATGTTTGCTAGTTTTTCATAAAATTCGTTAATCATACTTATTACATTTCTTCTTAAGATATAAATCATTTTAACTAAATTTGAAATTAAAATAAAAAAAAGCAAATGTTGAGGAGTCTAAGAAAATCACTATGGATTTTATTCAAATTTATTTTATAAATTGAAATTCTATTGTAAAAAGGTTTATTAACTCTTAAAAAAAAAATAGACTTATTAAACATTTTAAAAAAAACTGAAATTGATGATAAAATTTTGTCAAAATCAAAAAATTTAGTTGCTATGGCATTTGATACTGGAGGAACTATGTCAGATACGTTCATTATTAATGAAGAAGGAATCTTTATAATAGGAAAAGCGCAAACAACTCCTGAAAATGAGTCTGAAGGAATTTTAAATTCAATTAGTGATGCTTTAGAACAGTGGGATACAAAAATTAAAGAATCAGGTCATTCAATTGAGGCGTTAGTGTATTCTGGTACTGCAATGGTAAACCGGCTTTTAGAAAGGCAAGGTAATAGCAATATCGGCGTAATTATCAACGCAGGATTTGAAGATTTACTTAGAATCGGTCGAGCTTTACAATGTTGGATTTGGCTCGATTATGGAGGTAGATTACATGCAAGGGAGCATGAACATCCAGAACCATTAATCCCAAGAAAACAAATAAAAGGTGTTAGAGGAAGAATAAATTTTTGGGGCGATGAACTAATTCCTCTTTATAAAGATGAAGTTAAAAAAGCTGTTGAGGAACTACTCGATATGGGAGTAGATAGTATATGTGTTTGTCTCTTATGTTCATATATGAATGATAGTCACGAATTGCAGGTAAGAATGATTGCTGAACAAATAATGGAAGAGAGAGGCAATAAAATCCCTATTATTTTATCAAGTGAACATAATCCTATACGAGGTGAAACACCAAGGTTAAATGCTCTCGTAATTGAACAATATGCAGCAGAGCCTTCAAGGAAGCAGTTAATAGGAATTGCTGAAACGTTAAAAGATAAAGGTATACCGGCTCCTTTAAGAATTTTAACTACATATGGTGGCACAATCTCGCCATATCATAAAACCCTTATAGCAACAATGGTATCTGGTCCCATTGGAGGCTTGATAGGTACAAAATTTATCGCTGAGAAATATGGAATAACTAATTTAGTTTCTTCTGATGTAGGTGGGACTAGTTTCGATGTAGGGTTGGTGATGGAAAGATATGTACCAACAAAATGGGAAAGTTCACTTGGAAGGTTTATTTTGAACATTCCCGCAATTGCTTTAGACAGCATTGGTGCTGGAACGGGGATGTATGTAAGATATAATGAAATTTCAGGGCGACTTGAATTTGGACCTGAGAGTGCTGGTTATAAAATCGGAGTTTGTAATGAACAATCAGGTGTTGAAACTGTTACTATGACTGATTGTAGTTTAATATTAGGATATCTTAATCCAGATTACTTTCTTGGAGGAAAAATTCCATTAAATAAAGATCGGGCTTTGAAATACATTGAAAATCAATTAGCTGAACCTCTAAATGCTGATCCCTATAAAACTGCTAGAGGCGCTTTAGATCTAATTGAAATTAACATGAAAAACCATCTAAATGGGATGATTCAGGGATTAGGATATTCTCCTAAAAACTATACTCTGATTTCATTTGGTGGTGGGGGTCCACTCCACGTTGCTGGCTATTCAAGAGGGTTAAACTTTCAGAATATTCTAATACCAGAATGGGCTCCTGCATTTTCTGCATTTGGATGTGCATGTGCAGACCATTCATACAGACATGAAAAATCAGTTGATCTAGTTATTCCCCCTGATGGAAGTATGATCGCATTTGTATCTTCTATACTCAGTTCCACTTGGAAAGGATTAAAAGAAAATATTATTAAAGAATTTAAGGCTGAAGGGAGAGATCCTAATGAAATGATTTTCAAACCTTCTCTGCGATTACAATATTTTGGTATGCTAGATGACTTAGAGATCCAGTCTCCAGTTGAAGAACTAACTATTGACTATTCATCTGAACTTGAACGTTATGATTCACCAGAGCTAAACGAAATTACTAAGAAATATGATGATCTTTTTGAACTAATTTTTAAAAGAGGTACAAAAAGTCCTGAACTAGGATATCATATTACAAAAGCAATAGGAACTGGAATAGTGCCTGTGCCCAAACCTAAATTACCACAACATGAACTAAGTGGAAAAAATCCAAATAATAATGCATCTAAAGGAGTAAGGAATATGTTTTGGGATAATAATTGGTATGAAGCTTCAATCTGGGAGATGGGATTATTAAATTCAGGAAATCATGTACAAGGTCCCGCTATTATTGAAGCACCGGCTACAACTTTAGTTGTACCTCCAGGTTTTAGAGTAAAACTTGATAAACATAGAATTTTCCACATGGAGGGAATATAAAAATGGAAAAAACATTAGGATGGAATGGAAAAAGATTAAAAGAAATGTTAGAAGAAAGTGAGAGATTGTTTCAAGAGACAGGACGTTATTATGCTATTGAAAAGTTAACACTAAAAGAAGAAGATCCTTTTAGATTTGAACGTAATTATGCTTCGTTAAGAGGAGCACTTGTTTCCGCCAGAGAAACGGCATTACATGTTGCAGCTTCGCCAATTGT
Organism: uncultured archaeon; assembly: GCA_964435435.1. Classification (GTDB taxonomy): domain Archaea; phylum Asgardarchaeota; class Lokiarchaeia; order Sigyniarchaeales; family SOKP01; genus Loki-b32. The sequence goes on along the minus strand of CAYSZJ010000101.1, from coordinate 10,648 downwards.
AAAAGAAATAGGAGAATTATGTTTTGCATTGTATACTCCTGAAGGTGATTCAATAGTTGTGTCAACAGGGATATTAGTCCATGTTCATACCATGAGTGAAGCTGTTAAATTCATGATCCGTGAAGAATATGAGGATGATCCTGTAATAAATCCTGGTGATATTTTTTTAAACAACGATCCAGATTGTGGTAATGTCCATACTACTGATGTTCAAACACTCATCCCTATTTTTTGGGAAGATGAAGTAATTGGTTGGGCAGGGGGTGTAACCCATCAAATTGATACTGGAGGAATTACACCTGGACATGACTTAACGGCGGCTATTCAACGTTTTGATGATGGTGTTTATTACACTTGTAGAAAAATTGGTTCTAATAATAAAATTTGGAAAGATCATATGATAAATGCTAGAAGATCAGTCAGAACTCCAATGTATTGGGAATTAGATGAAAAATGCAGATTAGCTGGTGATCTAATGATACGAGACGCTGTCATAGATTTCATTAAAAGAGAAGGAATTGATTACTATAAAAGGTTTATTAGAGAAGCGATTGAAGAGGGAAGGAGAGTTTTCCTAGAACGTGTGAAAGAAAGATTAATACCTGGAAGATATAGAGCCGCATCCTTTATTGATGCTCCTTTTAAAGAACAAGCTTGGCAACCAATCGCCAAAATAAATGCAATTAGCAACCAACCCTTAGAATTTATTGTTAAAGAAGATGGTACTCTTTCTTTATCTTTTGATGGTGCTAATGCAGCTAAACATAATGCATACAATTGTGGTAAAGGGGCTATGGAAGGGGGGCAATGGGTGTTGCTAACGCAAGTTTTAATCTATGGTGACAAAGTAAACGATGGAGCATATTTTGCTGTTGAAAAAAATTATCCATTGGGAACTTGGGCAAACCCTGGAGATCCATATTTATCATATCAGACCCCTTGGGGAAATTTAATACCAGCTTACACCGGCATGATGAAGTGTTTATCATATGGAGTATATTCACGTGGATATCGAGAAGAAGTTGTTACAGGATATGGTTTAACAGGAGATGCTATTCAAGGAGGAGGTATTTTTATTGAAGGACCACTTGAAGGGCAAAGATGGTCATTATCAACATTTGAAATAAGTGGGCAAGGTTTAGGTGCAAGTGCTGTGAAAGATGGATTAAATTATGGCTATGCGATGTGGAATCCTGAGGCGGATCTAGGTGATGTAGAAACTTGGGAGCTTTTTCAGGGAGGTGTTCCTTACTTAGCAAGAAAGGTCAAACCGAATACAGCTGGTTTCGGTAAATATCGAGGGGGATCTGCATTTGCAGGGATAGGTATCGTAGCGTATTCAAAAGAAGTTGATTTTTTTGGAGCAAGAGATGGTTTAGTTTTTCATGGTGCTGCAGGTATGCATGGTGGATATCCAAATGCTACTGGTTATCGTTTATATGCTAAAAATACTAATATGGAGGAGATTATTAAAAATCGACGAGAATATCCGTTGGGAGATCCTTACCCTGAGAATGGTGAATTTGAAAAATACTTGCAAGGTGATATTACACGTAAACCCTATTGTACAATTTACCCTGTAAATCTTGAAAATTCTGATATTTTTTACTATATGCAAAGTGGTGGTCCGGGTTATGGAGATCCATTAGAAAGAAAAATTGAATTAATTAAGAAAGACTTAGATGATGAAATTTATACTAAAGATATCGTATTTAATGTGTATGGTGTTGTAGCAGAATATGATGAGAGTAAAGGAGAATGGATTATAGATGAGACTGCTACTCAAACGCGTCGTGAAGAATTACGAAATGAAAGAAAAGAAAAGTCAATGACTTTTGAAGAATTTTGGAAACAAGAAAGATCAAAAATTACAGATAATAGATTGAGTGAACATGTAAACGCAATGTATTCAGAAAGTTTGGAATTATCTGATAAATGGGCGAAAGAATTTCGAGAATTTTGGAAATTCCCTGAAGATTTTAAAATGGAGGTGAAATAAATGGCAAAATATGATAAAAAAACTATAGAAAGATTAATTGATGGAGATTTAACTTGGAATGAGTTAAAACCGATAATTAGTGGAAGAAAAGACCCTGACAGATTTGAAAAAGTGTTAGAAATTCTTCAAGAAAAAGTTCCATGGAAAGAAAAGATAATTATACCTTTACATGAACACCTTTATATTGTATCAAAGAATGAGCAAAGAATTGTTAAATGCGATTGTGGATATGAATTTGGAGATTATCAAGAAAATTGGAAAACTAAATGCCATGTAAGAGTTAGAGATACAAGTGAAGCGATTGAAGAGCTCTATCCTAAATACATGGGATCAGATCCCGAATGGGAAGAACTAAGAGAATATTATTGCCCTGGCTGTTTTACATTATTAGATACTGAAGCTGTTCCGCCAGGGTATCCGACGATATTCAACTTTTTACCTGATATCGATACTTTTTATGAGAAATGGTTAGGAAGAAAAGCACCAGATAAATAAAAATTTATTTTAAAAATTTCCTTACATTTTTTTCTTTATTATTATATTATTGGAGGTTTTATCTCTTTTTTTTTCTTTTTTGTCGTGACAATACCATATTTTCTTTCTTGTTTTTTAGTATATATACCAACACCAATTAGAAATATAGAAAGAAATAAATATAATATCCAAAAAATAAGTCCTGTAAGAAAACCAACCCAGCTCGTAATCCCATATGCTATCGCAAAGAAAATAATACCAATTAATGCTATGATTGCACTGACTATACCGCATATTAAATCAAAATAGAGTCGTTTTCTTTCTTCTTTCGCTTGATCTTTTAAAGCTATTAGTATCACCGCATTTTTTTGTACTGAATTCCTTAGTGAAGTGAATCTTTAAATTAAATCTTCTATTGGGGTATATGGATAATTGAATGTATCTGCAATTTCTTTTATGGTTATATTTCCTCTAAAAACATTTACACCTCTTCTTAATGGAGGATGATTTTTAAGTATATTATTAATGTCTTCATTTGATATCAAATTCAATAAATATGGAAATAAACTTTCAGATAAAGCTTCTGTAGCGGTTCTTGGATAAGCACCCGGCATATTTGTAACACAGTAATGAATGACATCTTCTTCAATATATGTTGGGTCTTCATGAGTTGTTGGTTTACTAGTTTCTATACATCCTCCTTGATCAATAGAAACATCTGCAATAACGGAACCCGGTTTCATCGATTTAACCATTTCTTTTGATACAATTCTTGGAGCTTTTGCATTTGGAATTAAAACTGTGCCAATTAAAATATCAGCATTTTTAACACTTTCTCTAATATTTCGAATATTAGACATTCTAATATCTATTCCACTTGGTAAAGTCTCTTTTAAATATCTGATTCTCTCAATATTTCTTTCTAATATTGTAACATGAGCACCTAATCCATATCCCGCCATTGCTGCGTTTAAACCAGCTGTACCTCCACCTAATACTACAACATAACCTTTATAGGTTCCCGCAGTTCCTCCTAATAATACTCCTTTACCTTTATTATGAAAAGCAAGTAAATTTGCACCTTTGATTAAAGCCATTCTTCCGGCGATTTCAGACATGGGTATTAAAATAGGCAAATGTCCATTATCTAATTCAACTGATTCAAAAGCAATAGCAGTTGCTTTACCTTTCATAAAAATATTAGTTAATTCTCTAACTGCAGATAAGTGTAAAAATGAGAATAATATTGGTCCAGGATTAAAATAGTTTAATTCTTCTAAAACAGGTTCTTTAACTTTAACTAGAATATCCGAATCTGGATAGATTTTTTTCTTACTGTCATAAACTTTGGCTCCAGCTTCAATATATTGATCATTAGTAAATCCTGCATTGTTCCCAGCATTATCTTCAATAATTACTTCATGTCCTAAATGAATTAACTCTTCAACATTGTAAGGAGTTAGACTTACCCTACCTTCACCAAGTTTAATTTCTTTAGGGATTCCAATTATCATTTCTTAATCAAATCTCTTATATTATGCAAAATATTGAATCTATAATTTAATATACCTTTGGAATAAAATTAATATTACCAATTAAATATTGATGTACGCGATAAAGCTTTTTATGATTATTTTTAAAACCTTTATTCAATTCACTTCATGTAAGAGATGGGAAATCATTGGGAGTACATTAGATTGAATTTTTAATATTGGGTAGTGTAAATTAAAATTTTTAGAAAAAGAATTTTGATACAAGTTGAAATTTAATTTTATAATAATAAATCCCAATTTATATTTTTTTCAATCAGGTTTAATACTTTTTCCACTTCATCTTCTTGAATCCCTGGTTGTATCCGCTCTAAATTTCGCATTGTAGTATAAGTATCAGAAGGACTTAAAATAATTGGTATACTTTTTTCATTTGCTGCAGTAATTACACCGATATCAGGCTGAATGAAACCCGTTAATATAAGTGTTGATACATCTTGATCCAATGCTGCCATAGCTAAGTCTGTACGATCACCACCAGTAATAAATGCTGCCCGTTTATTTTGTCTCAAATACTTTAATGCAGCTTGAGCGTTCATAGCTCCGATAAGATATGTTTCTACAAGGTTATTTAAACCAGATGTAGCTTGTTCATTTATTAATTCTCCTCCAATTTGTTCTTTAATCTCATTTACTCGAGGCGAAAATAACTCAACACTTTTTTCGATAATACCTAAAACGGGAATATTATATCGATTAATATGGTCTTCTGTAAGTTCTTTAATTCTAGCTATGTATTCAAAATCAATCTTGTTAAAAAGAATACCTCTAATACCGATCTCCCTAAATTCAAAATAATTTTTAGTAAAAAAGAAATTGTCTATGCTTCGATCTGATGATTTTGTAGAAACATAGATTAATTCCTTTATTCCTAGAGTCTGTGCGATACTGACGTCATCAATCCCTACTCTAATAAACTTACTTATACTTGGATTACCTTCAATTATAGCATAATCAACATCTTTAGTAATCTTTTCATAAGCATTCTTGATCTTGTGTAAAAACTCTTCTTTTTTATTGGCATCAACTAAATCTACATAATAAACATCTGGAACTGATACAGGAGAAATATAATCATATGGATAATCTGTTTTATAAACTGTATTTAGGATGAAGCCTACATCTGGGTCTGCTTTATTGGTAAATGCACTTTTAGGAATGCCAATAGGTTTAAAGTATACAAATTTCTTTCCTTCTTTTTTTAATTTTTGAATAAAACCTATTGAGAGAAAGCTTTTACCAGCTCCCTCTTCCAAAGAACATAAATAAAATGTTTTAACCATTTTTTTCACTTTTTCTTAATTTTTATTTTTTTTTTAAATTATTTAATTGCATGAATATAATTTAATCATCTTTTTATTGTAATTTTAATATCCACAGCACTGTAACCTTTAACAAAAGCTAACAGTGGGTTAATATCTAATTCAACTATTTCTGGAAAATCATTCACCTGTTGTGCAAGTCTTAGAAGAACTTCAATTATTGCCTGTTTATCAGAAGGTGCTTCTCCTCTAACACCTTCTAACAAACTATTTATTTTAGTACTTTCAATTAATTTCTTTGCATCATCTTTAGTAAATTTGTAAGATAAGGCAAAACCAACATCTTGAATGAAATTTGCATAAATTCCTCCAGTTCCAAACATTAGAAGAGGTCCAAATTGAGGATCCCGAGACATACCTATAATAATTTCATTCACTTTTGCTTTAGCATCAAATTTTATCATCTCTTGCACTTCTACACCGTAAATTTTAGCATTTTGAGGACCAAATTTTTTTGCATTATCTACAATTTGTATATACGCTTCAAAAGCATCTTGTTCTGTTTCAATATTTAATAGAATTCCTCCGACATCAGTTTTATGGATTATTTGTGGACTAACGATTTTCATAACAGCCTTTCCAATTTCAGATTGTAATTTCATAGCTTGCTTAGGAGATTGAGCTAATCGAGATTTAGGGGATTTTATACCGTAACAATCAAAAACTTCACTTGTTTCATAGCTTAATAAAACCATCCTTCCATCTTTTTGAACATCAGAAAAAATCTCTTTTACTCTATTTTTATTTACTTTAAATGAAGGAATTTCTAATTCGATTAAAGGTATTGTTGTTAAATATTCACGTCGTTTTACTAAAGTTTTTAATGCTTGAGCAGCTCGATCTGGAAAATGATAACATGGTATATGATTCCGTTTTAAGTAATCTCTACCTTCTGAAATATTTTTGCCACCTATAAAAGAACATACAATTGGTTTTCTATTTAAATAATTTTTTGAAATATTGTGTACAAGCTTAGCGACTTCAGTAGGTTTAGTTTGAGCTTGAGGAGTCACTATAATTAAAGCACCCTGCGTTCTAATCTCCCC
>CAYSZJ010000101.1:0-4157 GCA_964435435.1 uncultured archaeon | reverse complement strand
CCTGCTAATGCTCCAGTGTGACTTGATGCTGCTCTCGCACCAGCTTCACTTACACCAGATTTCAATATTACTATTGGTTTTTTTCGAGTCGTCTCTGGTAAAATTTTTAAAAACCGATCTCCATCCTTAATATTTTCTAAATAACAGAGAATAACTTTAGTATTTTCATCATTTGCTAAATATTTAATAAAATCTACTGCCCCTAAGTCCGCTTTATTCCCTAAACTTATATTACACGAAAACCCAAACGTTTGGGTCATTGAATAATCCATCATCCCTGTAAGCATTGCGCCAGACTGCGAAATCATCGCAATTTCTCCTTTCTTTGGAGTTTCAGCGGCGAATGAACCGTTATAATTAAGCCCTATAAATCCTAAGCAGTTGGGGCCTAAAATTCGCATGTTGTATTTTTTACAGATTTTTATAAGTTGTTCTTCTCGTTCTACTCCTTTTCCACCAATTTCTTTAAAACCTGCTGAAATAATAATTAATCCTTTTACTCCTTTTTTACCACATTCTTCTGCTGCGTCATTTACAAACCTACCAGGTATAGCAAAAATAGCTATATCGATATCCTCTGGAACATTTAATACACTATCGAAACATGGAAGATCACAGATTATATTAGCTCTTGGATTTATAGGGTAAACTCTTCCGTTATATCCAGAGTTTATAATATTATTTAAAACTGTATTACCTACTTTACCTTTCGTAGAACTAGCACCAATGACTGAAATGCTCTTAGGATTGAAAAAAAATGAGATATCGTTATTAGCCATTTTTATATCTGAAATAAATTGTCGTTTACAACTTTTATAAAATTCTATTATTATAATTATTTTTACTTTTCATGCTTGAAAAATAGATTCAAAAAGGAAATTTCAAAAGCAAAATAATTAAAAGAATTTTATCATTTTCTCTTGTATGACGCGAATTAGTATAGTTACAAATAAAGGGGAAATTAATCTTAATTTATTTGATGATGACGCACCGATGACAGTTGCAAGTTTTCTGCACTTAGTTAATCAAGGTTTTTATAATGGTATTGTTTTCCACCGCGTAATCCCTGACTTCATGATCCAAGGTGGTGACCCACTTGGGAAGGGATATGGAGGCCCAAAAGAAAGAGGTATAACTTCCTTTCCATATAAAGGGCAAAATATTAGTTATCCATTTCAAGATGAGTTCCAAAGTGGGAGGAAATTTGATAAATCAGGTATTCTAGCAATGGCTAATGCTGGACCGAATACAAATGGATCACAATTTTTTATAACCCATGTCCCAACTTTGCATCTTAACAATAATCACACTATTTTTGGACAAGTAATAAGTGCATCAGACCAAGATATTGTTAATTCAATAGCTCAAGGAGACAAAATTCTTGAAATAAAAACAATGTAGATATGAAGTTTGAAGTTATTTTTACTCTTTTTTCTTTTCTTTCTATATAATTTCATAGAATTTTTTTTAATGCTAATCAGAGTTCTATAAGGAAATTAAATATTTATAGATATTAAAGATATTAATATAATAGAAGTTTGTATTTATCTTGCAAAATTAAATTAATTGAATTATTAGCACATGAGTAGAGATTTAAAAGATTTAATAGATACTGTTGAAGAAAAAACAAATTCCCAAGCTGAATTAGAAGCAACTATTACTTCTTTAAAAGAGAAAATTAATAAATTGAATTTTACAATCAAAGAACAACAATTATTAATAGAAAATCAACAAGGTCAAATAAAAACTGATCATGAGAATTTACCAAGTGAAGTTGATATATTAAAAGATACTATCATTTTCCAGAGAGAAGAATTAACAAGAAGAGATGATGAAATTAACGTATTAAACGAAAGAATCGATGAATTAACTGAACAATTAGAAGGATTTGAAAAAGGAGATCAAACTTCTAGAGACAAAGAAGAATTAATCAATGCTCAAAAGCTTATAATTCAACTAGCTGAAGAAAATGAACAAGATAAAAGTCAAGTTGAAGAATTAAAATTACAAATTGAAAAATTACAATCTGAAGTAGAAGAATTACAAGAAGCACCTATTAATGACACCCCAAAAGAAGAAAATGAAGAATTAGTAAATGTTAAAAAACTAAACTTTCAATTGATGGAAGAGAATGGTTTATTGCGCGTTGAAATTGAATCTTTAAAAACTCAACTCCAAGAAGGTATCGAAGCAAAAAATCAATATTCATTGAAATTAGCGAATGAAAAAATTGAACAATTAACTTCAGAGTTAGAAGATTCTGAGACACTTGTGAAATATTTACAAGAAGAATTAGAAGCAAGTAATGAATTAACTAATGAAATAGCATCTAATGAAGAAGAATTGCAAGTTTTAAAGGAAACATTATCAAGATATCAAAATGAGAATAAGCAGCTCAATGATCTGGTTCTCAAATTAAGAGAAGAATTAGATGTTAGCAATAAATTATCTAAAGAATTTGTTTCTAATGAGGAAGAATTAAAAGAATTAAAGGATACAATGTCAAGATACCAAGACGAAAATAAGCAGCTCAATGATCTGGTTCTCAAACTAAGAAAAAATATTTCAATACAATTTCAAGAAGAAAACTCTAAATTACCAATAGCTCATCATTTTCCAAATTACTTTCAAATCTCTCTTTTAAAACGAATGTATTATCTTTTAGAAAAGACTGATAAAGAAGTGATAATTGATTTACTTATTAAAGACTTAAATAGTAATAACAATGATATTAAAAGATTTGGTATAAAAATATTAAGTGAAATAAAAGATGAAAGGGTTTATGATGCATTTCTTGAAATGATTCATGATCAGGATTGGTTAGTTAGATACAATTTAATTAAAGCTCTTAGTAAATTTGAAATAAAAAATGAGAAATTTAAAGAATTATTGAAAAAACTCTCTAAAGATGTAGATGTAGACGTTAGGGAACTAGCTATAAAGATGTTAGATGATATCTCTCAATAATTTAAAATTTGTTTCGTTATAAGCTCAAACTTTATTTAAGACATTAAAAGTTATGGCACATACTTCTTCACTTTATTCCTAGAAAGATAGTCTGCTAAATATAGTGGTTCTGGTTGTCGGTGCCCTTTAGCTGTATTCAAACAAACTTTTAAAGCGGTATCAAGAGTAATTTTATAACCTTCACTTATCAAAATCGGTTTAGAATAATCGTTTAAACAAACGGCGTATCCTAATAGTTCATTTGAATGTATATCACCTGTAATTTTTGGATTTTTTGCCCAAATTAGAGCTTTATTACCTTTAAATTTCTCAATTTCATTCCAATTAGAAAAGCCAATAAAAGGATTTTTAGCAACACCTATACTAGGAATATTTAGAGCTAAGCCAAGGTGGACTGCCTCTCCAAACCTTCTAGGATGAATCTTCCCATGACCATCGCACATTATAAGATCTGGTTTATTTGGAAATTTTGAAATTGCTTTTGCTAAGAGTTTACATTCTCGAAATCCTAAAAAGCCTGGTTTATAAGGAAATTTGACAATACCATGAGAAAAGCGATAAGTTTCCATTTGTTCCTTTTTAATATTCCATCCTACTGCACATGCAACTCCATATTCATTATTTCTTTTGATATAGTATGAAATATCTACTCCAGTAATTATATTGATTTCTTTAATATTGCTAAGTTTCTTATCTACGTGAATTCTTTTAACTCTATTTTGATATTTGATTTGAATTGATTCTGCTTGCTCAAATGAATAATCGTCTCTTAATAACTCATGTTTTTTTAGCATTCTAAAATTATTAATATACAAACTTTATGTAATATTAAATTCTTGTATCTTATTATTATTCTAGATTTGTAATTTAGATTAAACAATTTACAGTTATAAATAAAAAATTTACAAAAAATAAAGAATAATTAAAATCAAATCAAATAAAAAAAAGAGTTGACAAAAAAATGAAGATTGCTGTTAGTGGAAAAGGTGGCGTTGGTAAAACTTTAATAGCTGGAACTTTAGCAAGGTTATTTGCCAAGGAAAGATTCAATGTTTTGGCAATAGATAATGATTCTGCTATGAATCTGAGTTATACTCTAGGAATTGATAGAGAATTAAAAGAGAAAATCATACCAATCTCAGAAATGAAAAATCTCATTGAAGAGAGAGTTTCTGTAAAAGGAGGGGGAC
>CAYSZJ010000100.1:12066-16349 GCA_964435435.1 uncultured archaeon | reverse complement strand
ATTGGATTCTACTCACTCCAGCTAAATCTGCTCCGGCATAAGAACACCAATTACAAAGAAATGCTATAATTTTCGGTTCCCAATCTACTGATATTTCTTTTTGTTCTGTTTGGGGTAGTGTTTTACTTATTTTTATAGCCTCCCGCATATTATTGAATAAATTTGCTCAGAAGTAAATCCTTTAATATCTATTGCTGAACATCTACAATTACCGGAACAAGCACCACATCCTTTACACAATGCTTCATTTATTTTTGCAACTCTTCCAAATATTCGGTCATCAACGAGTTCAATTGCTCCATAAGCGCAATTTTCAACACACATGCCGCAGCCAATACACCTTTCAGGGCGAACAACACCAAAAAACGGTTCTACTTCAACTTCACCTTGAGCCATTAATACAGCAGCACTAGATGCGGCCCCCTTAGCTTGAGCTACAGAATCTGGAATGTCTTTTGGTCCTTGAGCAACACCTGCAATGAATATACCATCCGTTAGAGTATCAACAGGTCTTAATTTCGGATGAGCTTCTAGAAAGAATCCATCCGCAGATCTTTGAATCCGTAATAGAGAAGTTATTGTATCTGCATCTGCTCTCGGTTCTAAACCACAAGATAATACAAAAAGATCAACTTTTAACTCAAGAGGTTGCTGAAGTAATGTATCTTCAGATCTAATGATAATACTATTATCTTCACCTTCACTAACCTCTGCAATTCTACCTCTTATATAATTAATTCCATAATTTCGACCAGCAGATTCGTAAAATTCCTCATATCCTTTTCCGAAAGCTCGAACATCCATATAAAAGATATAGATATCTGCATCGGGATGTTTTTCTTTATATTGCCTTGCTTGTTTTGTTGCATACATACAACAAACTCTAGAACAATATTGATTCCCACCATCTCTAAAATTTCTACTTCCTACACATTGAAGGAAAGCAATACTGTGTGGTTCCTTCACATCTGAGGGTCTTACAGGTTTTCCTAAAACTGGTCCAAAAGAACTTAGTAATCGCTCCATTTGAAACCCTGTAATCACATTAGGATATTTACCATAACCATATTGCTTAAGCTCAGTAGGATCATATAAATCCCATCCTGTTGCTACAATAATCGTTCCTACTTTAACTCTAATATATTCTGGTTCATCATCATAATTTATTGCTTCAGGCTCGCACACATCAAGTCTTTCGCATATTCCGCATTTAATACAACGGTCCATATCGATTGTATATTGTCCTGGAACAGCTTGAGGGAAGGGAATATAGATCGCTTTTCGTGGCGCTAAGCCTAATTCAAATTCATTTCCTACAATAACTGGACAATAATCAACACATATACCACACCCAGTACATTTAACTTGATCAACATAATGCGGCTTTTTTAATATTGTAGCTTCAAAGTTGCCTATATATCCTGTAACTTCTACTACTTCTGAGTATGTCAAAAGTTCTATATTTTTTTCACGTGAGACTTCGGACATTTTTGGCGTAAGAATACAGGAGCTGCAATCCATTGTAGGGAAAGTTTTATCAAGTTGAGCCATATGACCGCCTATTGTGGGAGTTTTTTCAACCAAATATACTTTAAAACCTTCAGCCGCAAGATCTAAAGCAGCATTCATTCCTGTAATACCTCCTCCAATAATTAAACAAGAAGGTTCTACTTTTACTTTTTGCACTTCTAATGGTATTAACTGTCTTGCTTTAGCAACCGCCATTCTAATATGATCTTTTGAAGTTTCAAATGCTCCCTCTGGTTCTCTCATGTGAACCCATGTAGAATGTTCTCTAATATTTGCCATCTCAAATAAGAATTGATTCAATCCAGCTTCTTTGCAAGTAATCCTAAAAGTTGGTTCATGCATTCTTGGAGAACATGCAGCAACAATCACTCTATTAACTAATCCCGCCTCAATGTCTTCTTTAATCATTTTCTGACCTACGTCAGAACAAACGAATTTATATTCTCTTGCTATTTCGACATTTGGAAGAGTCTTCGCATATTCTACTAAATCTGGAACTGAAACTACACCACCAATATTTACCCCACAATGACATACATATACTCCCATTCTAGGTCTTTCATTACCGGTAACTATAATTTCTTTTTTTGATTCTGTCATTTCTTCACTCCTATATTAGTTGTTCTTTCACAATATTTAAGAATGGATCTACTGAAATAAAGGGTGAAACACCTTGTAATTCATGATTTTTTACTAAACCTAATAAATATGGATCCATTCCAAACGCTACTCCTAAGAGTTGAGTTATATATATTACAGGGATGTGAAACGGTTCTCCAATTATATCTCCATAAAAATTATTTACCTCAACCTGACCTAAGTCTAATTGCAAATGACAGAAAGGGCAGCAATTTACAATTATATCTACTCCCGCCTCTCTCATATTCACTAATTTTTCACGTGAAAAATCTGCTGCAACCTCTTTGACGGCAGTTCTAACAGCTCCACCAGCTCCACAACACATATATTTATCTTTATAATCTATGCTTTTGGCTCCTGTAATTTCAACAATCTCGTCAAGAAATCTAGGAGACTCATACTCCCCATTCCAAGGGCGTTTATCACTTGGTTTTACAATATGACAACCATAATGAACAGCTACCTTTAAATCTGAAAACTTAAGTTTAATGAAATCCTTTAAATAGTCTAATCCCATGTCAAGATATAAAGCTTGAACTACATGTTTTGGTTCAAGATGACCTTTATAAGTACGACCAACTTTAGCAAGATATTCATTAACTTGTTTTTTTAATTCATATTCATGCTCAAGTTCATACCACGCGTCTCTAAGAGTACCATAACATCCATTACAACCCGTTAGAGGATTAACTCCGATTTCTTCAGCAATAGAAATATTTCTAGCAGCAATAACAAGCCAAGTTGGTATATGAAACGCTCTAAAAACACCTGGGGCTGGGCAACATGAAGCACCTGGCAAGTCTAAAATTTCAGCACTAAGATGGTCAAAGACATTTCTTATTGAAGCTTCAATCATAGGATAACGGTTAGGTATAACGCATCCTAAAAAAAATCCATACCTCCATTTATAATTTTCACTCATAATTATTCCTCTTTCTCTTTATTATCTGCTTTTGCTCTTTCTTCTTTTAATTTTGCTGCGTTATCCATTAATTTTCTAAAGCCAACTGCATTCATTAATTCTTGGCACTCTTTTACAGCTTCAGGATAAGAGTGAACAGTTGGAGGTAGAGGTGGTAATCCATAAGATTCCCTTAAATCTCTCCACTTTTTATTTGCTTCTCCATTTGCAGGAACTCCATGTCCCGTAGCATAAAATATGTTATTTGCCAATCCAAAATGAGGATCTAAAATATAGCCCTCTTCAACTGCGATATTTCTAAGTTTAATAATCATATCAGTAACAGGAATATCTCTCGGACAGCGCTCATAGCAATAATAACAAGTTGAACATAACCAAATATCAATATCCTGTAAAACAGATTCGTCACCTGTTAAAGCACGGCGGATTGCAGAACGAGTCCGATATGCTGTACGACGTCCACTTGGACAACTTCCAGTACAAGTTCCGCAGTTGATACAAGCTCTAATTTTTTCTAAACCCGCATCAACAAATTTTTGAGCAATTCGGGAGCTCGTAGATTTATAGACTTTTCTTTTAATATATTTTTCTACATTATCGCTCATAATTCATTCGAATCTTATATATAATTTGCAAATTGACTTGCAATTTTGTAAAAAAACAAGGTGTTTCCTTTTACGTGTTTGATCGAACAAATGATAATCTTAAATGAGAAAAAGTATATTTATTAAAAAAATTTGTTATCGATAATTAATAACCAAATTTATTCTATTTGCTATTAATTATATTTTAAAGATTTATAAGGAATTAGAGCCGATTAATTATATTCAATCTTATTCCAATTTTAAGCAATTTAATTTGATAATTACACAAATTTTAATTTTCTTCAAATTTAAGACCATATTGCTTAAGTATCTCATTCATATATTTAATTTGCTTATATTTAGGCAGAAATGCAAGTTCTTTTTTTAATTTTTTTTTCTTATCTTTAGAAATATCTAAATTATCCAATTGTTCTCTAACTTTTTTTGATAAAACTGTATAAATTCTGGTAAAATATTTCTTTACTTCCGGTATTTCTTCCAGTTCTTTATCACTCAAATCATTTTTAATTTTTATCACCATAATATTTGAAAAAAATCTAGACAAATCAATAGCTATATGTAATTCTATGTTAAATTTATAATTCTTC
>CAYSZJ010000100.1:0-11966 GCA_964435435.1 uncultured archaeon | reverse complement strand
AAATCTAGACAAATCAATAGCTATATGTAATTCTATGTTAAATTTATAATTCTTCCAAGAAATATATAGAATAAAATACTAATAAAAAATTAGGAGTCCAGTTCTTCTTTAAATCTTGACCTATTCCATAATAAATTAGGAAAACAAAATTTTATCATAAATTCAATAAAAATCTAATTTTTAAAGTTAGATTATAATTGTTTCATTATATTTTCAAATTCCATTTCAGAAATAAATCCTTTATGGGATAACACTTCCCTAACTTCTTTTAATAATTTAGGTATATTAATGGCTTGCTGCATCTGGGTTTCTAAGCCTTGATTTCTCGTCTGTAAATCTGAAATCTTACTCTCATCATCTTTTATTTTTAGTTCATATTCCTCTTTAATATTCGTAATTTCTGTTAATTCACTTTTCATGGATTCTAATTCTTTCTCTTTCTCAGTAATCTTGGCTTCTAACTCATTCTTCATGGATTCTAATTCTTTATTTTTCTCAGAATTCTTAGTTTCTAAATCATTTTTTATTGATTCAAATTCTTTTTCTTTAGCTGCAGTTTGATTTTTATAATTTTTATATTCGGTTATTTTATTCTCCGTATCTTTTAATTGTAATTCTAATTCTTTTACGTTTTGTAATCTATTATTTAAATCATCTTCTAATTTTCTATTATATCCTTTTAGTTCTTCAAATACTTTTTTAGTAGAGTTAAATTCCTCTTTCAATTTATTTAATTCTTTATTAGTATTTTCTAAAGCTTCATTTACTTTTTTGGTATTCTCTCTATAACTAATTATGCTCTTTTCTAAATCAGTAGTTTTAGCACGGAGATCTAAAAGATATTTACCTTCAATTTTAAAAATCTTTTCTGGTTCTTCTTCTGTTTTTACCCAATCAATGCTAATAGCATTTCACCTTAAAATTATTTTATTATTTTTATATTTTAGAATTTTAATATTTGATAAAGCTTTTTTTGAGTTCTATTATTATGATCTTCTTAGAATTTAAATAATTATATCTATTTTTTTTCAGATTTGTTCTAGAATAAATAAACTAAATGAACATTATATAATTTATTTTCCCTGAAATCACATTAAATACAGATATATAACATTAAATTTTCTAAATAATATTAAATATTTTTAAATCAATTATCTTTATTAATTAAAATTTTAAAGAACTCTAGTTAAAGAAAAAAGAAAACTAAAATTAAAGTCAATAGTTATCAATTTTTAAAACTTTATGATATCCAATTTATAAGAAGATAAAATTAAAATAATTAAAAAAAAATGTATCTAGTAAAGATTCACTATCTAAAAGTTTTAAATAATTATCTATTAAAAATTGGATTGAAAATTAAATAATCTTGTGGAGATTGTTCTGGGAAAGCTATTTGAAAATATTGCTGTTTTGGATAAAAAAAATAATATTGTATTTGAACGGGTTAACGATCAGGAATTTTGTTCTGAATTTTTCGGACAAGTCTTAGTTGCTTTTGAAGGATTAACTAAAAATATCGCAGATGGAGAGTTATCAAATATTGAATGGGGAGACAAATTAATCACCATTAAGAAAAAAGAAGATATAATATTTTTAGCTTGCACTGATCCTGATGTTAAAGAGAATAAAGTAAATGAGGAATTAGACATAGTCTGTAATAGATTTTTTGATATCTATCCATTAGTCTTAATAGAAGATTTTGAGGGGGATAGAAGTATATTCTCTAATAGCGAACAAAGGTTTTTTTCAGAAATAAAACACCTTATTGATTAATCCATAAATATCAAAATTTCATTAACTCGTTTGAAGATAGGTTTAAGATAAAAGTTTTATATTTTTAAAAACAATTAGAAAATAATTAAAATAAATTTACAAATTATCAATGAATTAGTGTATTATCATGGCATTAGACTGGAACTTCTATTTTAGTTTGTTCTGTTCAATTGGAGGTATAGCATTTTTCATTATAAGTCTATTACTTATTAGTAAAATTAAAGAGTTATTTCCCGCAACAAAATTAATTAAAAAATGGGTAATAATTCAGATTTTAATTTTAATATTTTTGTGTGGATATGTCTTTAATATCATCTTTTTAGCTTTAGAATTAACTGCATTTACAAATATTATGGTTGCGATTGTGTATATCTTCGGGGCTTTATTTGTTTTAATAGTTGTTAATCTTAGTTATAAGACTTATAAAGAAATTATTTTAGGTTCCTCTAAAAAATAACAAAAATGACTTGAATTATTAATTATGTCGCCACTGCTTGATGAACTTTGGGTTTTTACTAGAGGAGGCGTTCCTATTGTTGATTTTTCAAAAGAAGACCATGTAGACAAAACATTCTTAGGATTCTTTATATCCGCAATAAAAACATTTAGCAAAAAGATTTCAGGGAGGGAGTTAAAAGGATTTAATATTGGAAACAACAAGTACTCATGTATTCACTGTATGAAAGACGAGATTGTGTTAGTTTGCAGGTCACCTTTAGATGTAAATAAAAAAAAAATTCAAAAAGTTTGTTCTGTCATTGGGAAAATGTTTGAAAAAATGTTTTTTATAGATGATATTTCAAATTGGGGTGGAGATCTCGATTTCTTTAATGAATTTCAGCATAAATTAGATTTATACTTTAGAATGAGTGATATTTAGAGCGTTAAAATTAAAATTTAATTTTTTTTTTTCTCTTATATATATTTTCTGTTTTTTTTGTGTAATTCAAAAAATTCATATAAGTGAATTTTTTTAAGGTATATATAAGAGTATATTATTATAACTTTTAATACAAAAAGATTTCTTAAGTAGTATAATGGATTTTGGAAATTTCAATGATGTTCTGAAGACACTTGCTGACAGGGTTGAAGAAAAAGTAAACAATTTGTCAGTTCCAAAGCATATAGTATTAAATCGCATTGATTTAGATGGATTTAAAGAAGTTGCGAGTAAATATATAAAAAATCGTGATCTATGCAAAAAAACTTTAGATGTAAAAGGAATATGGCGTTTAGATTTAGAGTATGGACCACAATTCGAGACAAGATTAAAAACTGAAAGAGCGGGAGAAATTACTGTACAAACAGATGAATTAACGCTTTTCGGAGGTGGAGGTACAGCACTCCATCCAATATCTCTATGCATGGCAGGATTTTGCGGATGTTATTGTGCAGCATATGCAAAATGGGCGGCAATGGAAGGAATTGAATTACAACAGTTGATGATTAGAGTTAAGGGTGATTTAGATTTCTCTTCAGTTTTGGGCATAGAAGAAAATATCCCAATAGTTGATCACTATCAAATTGAATTAATTATTGAAAGTGATGCTAGCTATGAAGAATTACATCGAATTTCGGAAATTACTAAAAGACGTTGTTTTTGCTATTATTGCATATCAACCTCTACTATTCCTAAAATTACTATAAAGAATGAGGGTACACCATTACTAATTCAAAATAATACAGAATCTAGGAGTCAAAAGATTCTCAATAGAATAAATATGAAAGCATATAATGATACTGTAGAGGTTTTCTCACAAAATCGATCATTGTGTAAGAGAAGGATTGAGGCAGAAGGGCGTTGGAGATTGAATGTACAATATGGGCCTCAATTTGAAATAAAATTACCGACAGAAAGGGCAGGAGATATAACAGTTCAAACGGATGAAACAATAATATTAGGTGGTGGAGGAACATCTTTCCATCCTGTAGCACTTTGTATTGCTGGTTTTTGTGGTGATTTTGCTGGTAATTTTGCAACTTTAGCTAGTTTGAATGGTATAGAGCTTAAAAAATTAGAAACTCATGCTAAAATGAATATGGATTTAACTACGGGATTTGGAATTGAAGATGGACATCCAATGATTGATGATTATGAACTTGAGTTGAAAGTTGAGAGTAATGTACCAGATGAAGAACTCATAAAAATTCTTGAACTCACGAAAAAGAGAACTTTCTGTCATTATTGTTATGCAACTCCAGTGTTTCCAGATGTGATTGCTAGAAAAATTGTTACTGAAGAAGAAAAACAATTAATTGAAGAACCAGCATATTTACTCGGTAAAAAAGAAGTAGTACCAGTTGATTTAATACATATCGATGATCCGCATAATATAAAAGTAAGAATTAAGCGAGATATAACGATGAAACAGTTATGATTTGATTTGATTTTTAATTTTCAGTATTTTACTTTCTAAGGTTATTGCTTTTATAGATTTTCCCAATCCCGTTAATTTAAGAATTAATAGTGATTCTTGAGCATATTTAAAAGATTCCTTATAGTTTAATTGCATATAATAACATCCAGCAATATTATTAAGGAAATCTGCTTTAATTGATAAATCATTAAGCTTTTCAGCAATTTTTATTCCATCCTTATATGATTTTAATGCATTAATATATTCTTTTAAGTAATAATAGGTTTTTCCAATCCAATTATAAAATTCCATTTCACTTCTAGCATCATTTAATTCTCGAGAGATTTCAATAGCATCTCGAAAATAATTTAATGCCTTCACATAATCATTTTGATCGAAATTTATTTCTCCTATTTTACATAAATGCCGAGCTTTTCCCTTCTTATCTTTCAATCTTTCATCATATTCTAGGGCTTCTTCAAATTTATCCAAAGCAATTGAAAAATCTTTAAAATTTTGAAAAATAGTTCCAATATTATTTAAACATATAGTCAAATTTTCAATATCATTTAATCTTCTGAAAATTTTTTCAGATTGTTGGAAATAATCCAAAGCCAAATTAAGATTCTTTTGTTTAAAATAGATTGATGCTATATTGTTGAAAATAATTGCTTTCTTCTTTAAGTCACCAAGTTTTTCTGATATTTTAATTGCTTCTTCTAAGAATGATAAAGCTTCTGAAAAATTTTGTAACTCTTCATATATTTCAATTACGCTATTCATAATTCTTAATTTTTCCATAAGATTGCCAGTATTTTCAGCAATTTTCATTCCGTCTTTATATTTTTGGATTGCTAATGGAAAATTCCTTATTCTCTCATTTATTTCTCCTAAATTGCTTAAATAAATCAATTCTTGATCTTTATAACCTAGTTCATGAGCAATTGTGGCAGCTTCTTCAAAATGTAGAATTGCTTCAGAATAATTTCCCATTTTGTAATAAATCCATCCTATATTGTTTAAAATTAATTGCTTATGATTTTTTTGACTTGTTTCAGAAATATGCTCAAGAGCTCTTATACCACATCTGAAAGAATCCTCATACCTGTCAAAATTAAAATAAATTACATGTGGAATAAGAAATTTCATCATCAAATTAGGAATTTCAATGTTGTTACGCAACCAATCGCTAAATTCAAGAGTAAAATTATTAATATCAATATTAAATTCAAAATCTAGTATTTTTTTTAAGAATCTGCTTAAATTAGTATCTATTCTAAATAATTCTATATTTGGATTCTGATTTTTAATCTCTAATAAGATTTTATTTAAGTTATCCAAATCTTCAGTAGATTGCTCTCTATTTTTTAAAATCTCAATAATTTTTTCCTTATCTCCATCATTCTCAATGTGATTAATCCATATAATTCTTTTCATTTTATGATATTTTTTCAGGATAGGAATAATATCAAAATCATTTTGCCCAGAATAACCAATTAAAATTATAATAGCTTTATTAAATAATTTATTAAATAGAACTCCTTTATAAGGTTCAACAAAGAATAAATTAAATTCTGATTTATAAGAACCTATTTTTTTAATTAATGAAAGAAAATAATCTTTAGTATTCCTATCAGCTAAAATATCTTTTGTTGATCCATGAATTTTAAATAGGAATTTTTTACCAGCGTCTAAATGATCAACAATATTTTCAAATTGCCTATAGTCTTTTTCAGTTATTACTGAAATAATCGAATCATTATTTCTATTGGATTGAATAATAGCATGCTCAATTAAAAAATCAAAATTTGTTGTAATGACATTATGTCCCTTATATATCATTTCAGTAAGGAAATAATGAATAAAATTTGGCTTATCACACTGTTCTAAATATTCTAATATTCTTAAATTATTATCTAATGAATTTCTGATAATTTCTAATAATATTTCAAACCGTAATCCTTCTATTCTAGAAATATTTTCAATTTCTGATTTTGCACATGTAAATTTAATGATTTCTTCCATCATTTTATTACTATTAGGCAAATTGGAAGGTGCATCTATAGAACAACCAGCTCCAGCAATAATACTATAGTTACTTCCCTCCTCTAATAAATCTTCTAATGTTAAATTATTTTCAACCATAATAATAAAATCTTATTTTATTTCTTTGGAATCGAAAAGTAGAATGTACTACCTTTATTCCTACCTTTAGATTCTAACCAAATTTTCCCTCCATGTAGTTCTATTAACATTTTTGTTATATATAAACCAAGTCCAGACCCTTCAGTAGATATGTCCCATCCCTGACCATATCTTTCAATTTTTCCAAATTGCTTAAAAGCTTGACTTTTTTCTTCTTCCGTAAATCCAATTCCATTATCTTGAATTGAAATGATATACTCACTATCTTTAATTTCCGATTTTATTTGAATATGTCCACCTGGAGGAGTATATTTAATGGCATTCACTATTAAATTTGAAATAACTTCATAAATCCTCTCTTTATCACACTTTGTATTTAATATCTGATGCAAATCTAATGAAATCGATTGATCTCTTAGGGTTGCTAAGCCTCTTAATTCTTTAACACAAAATTTAATTAAAAAAATTAAATCTTCTTCTGAAGGATTTAATTCTAATTGTCCTGCTTTTAATTTGGTGCTTTCTAAGAGTAAATTAATAATTTTCTCTAGCCTTTTACTTCCTTCTTTAATTTCTTCTAATATGGAAATAACTTCTGGATCAAATTTAATATAATGCAGTGTTAATAATAACTCTGTAAATCCTTTAATCGAAATCAATGGAATTTTTAATTCATGTGATGTTCTAGAAAATAATTCTGTCTTTAATTTATTTATCTTATTTAAAGTAATATTTTGCTCTTCCAAATCTCTTTGTACTTGCCAACGTCGTTGCTCAATTTCAATAGCGTCACAAATTAAGAACATTACTAATTTTTCTTGACCAGTAATTATAGGATTTTCTTTATAAAAGACACAAACAGCACTATTAAAACCATTATGAGATTTTATTACTTTTCCAAAACATCCTTTTGCTTTATAATCTTTAATAAAAGGATCAAATTTCGCATACTTTTTCATATGCATATCAAAAAATGTCTGAGGAAAATCATGTCCTTTATAAAATAGTTCATTTATATAGAGTTGTTCATGGAAATCTTTTTCATCATAAGTATAAATATTATTATCAGAAGTTATTATTTGATAAAGTACTTGTTTATTAGCTTCATTCTTATGAACGTATAGAATAATATCCCCATTTAATAAGTCAAGACCAGTATTCAATAATAATTCAATATTATTTCGAATGTCAGCAGTAAAATTTAAGAAATTGATATTTAGTTCAAATATTAAACTCTCATACATCTTTTTCTCTGTAATGTCATCCAACCAGACTCTAATACTGATAATTTCTCCTTTTTCATTAAAATGAGGTATTCTTTTTCCTGATAAACATTTTAATTTCCCTTGTTTGTCAGTGATTCGAAATTCTAATTCTGATTCTTCATTTGACCTTAAAAGTTTAATCAAATCTTTTGGATGAACAAGATTATGGCGAAAAATGTCTTCATTTAATTCTTCTTTATTATAACCAATTATATCTAACAATTTTGGATTAATATACGTCATTTTTTTGTTAATAACGTCAAGCTCCATTACTCCTACTGAAGAAGATTCTAATAAATCACGAAACTTTTCTTCACTTCTTCTTAATGCCTCTTCAGCCTGTTTTTGAGTAGTAACATCATGAATTACAGCTAAAATCAATTTCTGTTCCTTCACATCAATTAAAGTAGAACTAATTTGAACCCAGCTTATATTATTATCCTTACGCTTAATAGGAAATTCTACACATGGTAGATTATTATTGCCAAATAAATCATTATATCCCTCTATTAGTATATCTAAGGCATTTTCATGATAGAATTCTAAATCCATAAAATTTTTTCCAATAAATTCATCTTTAGAATAACCCGATATCGTTTCTATAGCAGAATTGCTCTCTAGTATATTACCTTTTAAATCTGTAAGAATTACACCATCTGGAGAAGTTTCAAATAATTCATGATATTTAGCTTCAGATTCTTTAAGTTTTTTCTCTGCTTCTTTTTCCTCTGTTACATCAAGAAAAATAACTAAACTAGCTCGTCTCCCTTGATAAGTAATGATTTTAGAGTAAACTTCAACCCAAACTAATTCTTCTGTTTTTTTAAAGACGCGAAATTGATAATATGTAATAGTCTCTTGAGCACGGTCTCTCCTTCTTTGAACTTGTTTTGCCACTTTATCTCTATCCTCTGGATGAATTAATTGTAAAAACTTCAAGAAATTAATTTCTTTCATTTCTTCAATGGTGTATCCGAAAATATTTGCTAATCTATTATTGAGATATTTTAATTCATCATCTTGCAAAATTCCAATTCCTATTAGCGATTGCTCTGCTAACGTCCTAAATTTTTCTTCTGATTCTCTTAATTTTTGTTCTGTTAGTTTGAGTTCTTTAATATCTGGAAATAAATTAGTAATTTTCTCAAATCTCTTCTTTGATTCTCCTTATCTTAATTCTAACTCTTTTAACTTTGAGATATCTCTTAATATAATAAATAATTTTTATTGATTTTTATTGTTCCTAAATGGTTTTATTTTGAAATCAGCCCATATGTAATTACCGTTTTTCGCAATGATTCTTACATCTCTTACTTGGTCATCAAAAGCGAATTTATTTTTCAAATCTTTATATTTTAGCAAATCATCTGAATAAATAAATTTTAAGAAAGATTTTCCTATTAAATCTTTATTGGTATATCCTAGTTTATGTTTGAAAGAATCTTCATTAATGTATTCGATTTTAAAGTCTTCCATTGGCTCAGCAACAATTATTAAATCATTAAAATTTTCCCAGATTAAGCGATCTCTTTCTACAAAATCATATATTGGTTTAACCTTCGATATCATGAAAATATTTCACTTTTCCTATATTATTTCGGATATTATAAAATAGATATAATATTAGAAAAAGATTTTTTATATATTGTTATCGTCTAACACTTTTGTTAGAGATTATGCATCAATCAAACTATGAATTAATGGATTTGATCAAAATCTTTAAAGATTATTAAACAACAAAAAAAAATTACTTCATTTACAAAATATGGATTTTAATGATATCTTCACTTGCTTTTTTAACTGTTATCTTATGATCTAATTTGTTATAACTTTTTCCATAAACAACATCCCCAACATGATTACTATAATCCGAATATCTTAGTGTAAGCATTGCGGCATAATTCTTAACCTCATCATCAATAGGTCCTTGGATAATTGTAATTGGTCCAACATCATCTTTAGCTTCCATTATTAAATCATCGGGATTTTTCAGGTTAAGAAGGATTTTGTTTTCTGATTCATTCCTTCCAACAATTATTTTTGTTTGCTTATATCGGAAATGCCTTCCATATTTCAAGACATTTATATCTTCTATTTTTAAGATCTCATTAAATCTAAGATAATCTCGCATCCGATTTACAAAATGCTTATCTGTTAATAAACAACCTCCACATGCATAATATTCTTGCAATAATTCGTATTTCTTAGCTAACTCTAATTGTATTTTTCTACTTCTTCCTTTTATTCCTAATAATTTTGTCCTGTCAATTAATCCTTGTTTTTCATAAATTGTTGGACGTAAATGTAATGCAGATAATGGTCTTAGAAGTTTTCCTTCTAGACCTGATTCTTTTTCTACAATCCTTAATGCTTTTAAGTGTTGAGATTTTGGCCTCTGATTAAGAACTTCTCCAGTAAAAATCAAATCTGCTCCTAATTCTTCTTGAAATTCCTTTGCCTTCTTTAAAAAATATATCCTACAATCAATACAAGGATTAAGATTTTTACCATATCCGTACTTTGGATTACATATAATTTCTAAATAATTATCTTCAATAGTTAAAGTATGAATGTTAATTCCAAGTTTTTCATTAAATATATTTAGACCACATCCAGAAGCACTAAGAATATTTTCAGAAACACAAAATGGTGATTTAAAATTTAACCCTATTACTTTAATTCCTTGAAGTTTTATCAAAAGGCACGCAATTAAACTATCTAGTCCTCCTGACACTAATCCAAGACCAATTATATTATTTTTTCTTTCTAAATTATTCTCAATCATAGTTTTCTGATATCAGATGAGGATGCTAAGCATACAAAAAATATTTTCACCATTTATTCTTTACTTTAATTATTAATAATTACACATTTTAATTTTTTTTAGATGAAATTAATTATTTATAAGATTTCTATGAATAGGAATTTGTTCATATAATATAAAGAACAGAAAAGCTAAAAAAAAATTAAAAATAAATATATATTATACCAACAAAATGATATCATAGATTAATATCTTATTTAAGCCAGCGTTGCCGAGTCGTAAGGCGATGGCCTGCAGAGCTACAGAAACTCTTTACAGTGTAGCTAGCCATTTATCGGGGGTTCAACGAGGCTCGCGCATCGCGTTTCTTGAACACATCCCTCCGCTGGCTCCATTTTTTTTAGTCGCTTCATAAATGATTCCAATCTCTAAAAAACACATAATAAGAGTTTTTATAAATCTTGTAAGAAAAGATTTACCTAATTCATCAGATCATCAATAAAAGGGAAAATTTTAATGAAATTTAAGTTTTAACGATTTGATATTTCAAACTTTTACCATATTCATTAATAACCTAGATAAAAGCCTAATTACATAGCAATTCTATTTTAATTCATTATTATTAGAAAGGATTTTATTTTTAGATCTTGTAAGCTATGAAGGAAAAAGAATATCTATATCATGAATTAAAAAGAATTACTGATAATAGGGTTAAGGGAGAATCAAAATCTTTAGATCAATATATAGAATTACGTACCAAAATCGTCAGAGAGGTCAGTGAAAATCTAAAAAATAAATGTCCGTTTAAATTTGAGCAATCGGATAAATCTATTAAGAATAAATTATTGTCTTCACTAAATAAAATTCCGAAATTGGAAAAATGATTTTAAAGATAGATTTTTCACTGTTTTCCTCACCTTTTTTTTTATCATTTCTATATCTAACCTCAATTACGTGATTCAAAATCGGTCTTAAGATCTCATTCAATAATAATTCTTGGTCAATATCTTTTAATTCTGATTTTTCAGATGCTTTCTTAGTTCTAAATCATATAATAACCGGATTTTATTCTTTAATTTATTAATAATTAATCAGAATAATTCTAACCTAAAATGATAAAAAATGACTGAATGCCCAAATTTGCAGAATTGTAATTTCTTCAAAATATTCGAAAATGATTTTTAGCAGTGATTAAATTAAAAATAAAAGTAGGAAAATTTAGGTATCGTTCATAATTTTCATTTTTGGAGTATAATGCTCGCCAATTGCGTAGTTATTGAAATTAATGCTATAATAGGTACACCAATGTGCTTTAACATCTTCGAGCATAGATTCCATGACACTCTCCTTAATTTTGCCTTCAGCGCATATAATAGTAACTTAGTGTACCTATTTTTTTGATATAATACAAAATATGATGTTTTTTTGTAAGATTTCATATTTTGGTTACGATCCAAAAATTGAAAAAATTTACTATACAATCTTACAAAACTGATTTTCTATGAATACATGCTGTTATTTATAGTTTACAGCAATCTTTTGTACCAAAAAATTAAGAATTAATGAAGAACTAATCAAAGCTTTTAGAAAAACGAGATTTAATTTCTTTTAATAAATTCTTATACTCTAAAGAGAGAATTAATTAAAAATTGAATAATATCT
>CAYSZJ010000099.1:0-16468 GCA_964435435.1 uncultured archaeon | reverse complement strand
CTACCGCATACTCATTAGACCAACTAGGAACAGATAGTCGTAATGCTTGAGGAAAAACAACATGTCGGAAAGCTTGGAATCGGTTCATCCCCAGCGCACGAGCAGCCTCCATCTGCCCTGGATTCACTGATAAAATAGCCCCACGAAAAATTTGAGACTGGTAGGCACCACTACGAAGACCAAGTGCCAAAAATACACCAGCAAGAGGTCTATCAAGTGGTTCCAGATACCAAAACAAACCCGGTATTCCCAATGCAAATATGAAGATCAGGACTAGGATTGGGATACCGCGGAATAGCTTTTCATAACTGCTCGCTAACCAACCGAGTTCCTTACCGCCATAAACTCGCATAAGTGCCAGTGATAGACCCAAAGCAAATCCCAATAATAAGCCTAGGGCAGTGAGTATTAATGTTGCGGGTAAACCAATCCTAAGAATATAAAAAAAAATTGTGGGGAAATCAGGAATATCACTCATTCAAACCACTTTGCGAGTAGTTCATCCATCGTTCCATCAGCATAGGCCTCAAGGATGACTTTATTGATCACTTCCAGCAGTTCAGGTTCGTCCCAACGGCACCATAGCGCTGTAGGTTCAGCTGGTATCGTGAAAACAGTCTTAAGGTCATATAATTTCGAATAGACGGTAAAAACAGGTTCATCTACAAAGGCAGCGTCGATAGCTTCAATCAATAGATCCTGAATTAGCGTGTCAGCTTTAGGGTATACTTTAAAATCTATATCCTCAGTTAAACCAAGACCGCCATCCGCCACCGGATCACTTAGCGTATAATATTGTGTTGTGCCTGCCTGGCAGCCAACGAAATAGTCCGCAAGATCCTCTATTTCAGTAATATTAATAGTAGAATCTTCCTTGACCATGATAACTTCATTTACACGAATGTAAGGAACAGAATGTGCGAGTTTTTCTGCGCGATCTGTTGTGACCATCATTGCGGCCGCAATCATGTCGATTGTACCTGCTTGACAAGCACCAATCAGTTCAGCAAACGCTATGTTTGTCATCGTAAGCTCAACATCGAGTTCATCTGCAATCATTTGTGATAATTCAACATCGAAACCAGTCCACTTCTCTGTAGTTGTGTTATATAGTTCAAAGGGTGGCCAAGGTGCATCAGTTCCAACAATTAATTCATTAGCATCTTGAATTCTCTCAACTGCCGTTTTTCCTGGCGCTGGGGCAAATAATCCGGGTATAAACCATCCAACAACAAACCCTACTGCTAAACAAACTATCATCCCAATTATTGCCATTTCTCTTTTCATTTATTAATAACCTCTTAATTTTAATTTTAATAAATTCTATATTCCTTTTTTAGTTTGATTTTTTATGAGAATATATTCACAGAATGATATAAAGATTTCTATTGATACTTTGAGAATACGCTTTATCTTTACTTTTAGAAATACTATTATTTACTTTCAAGTTGCTATATTAATATTCAAAAATTCATATAAGACATCCTCTTCTAAATTTAAGA
Organism: uncultured archaeon; assembly: GCA_964435435.1. Taxonomy (GTDB): domain Archaea; phylum Asgardarchaeota; class Lokiarchaeia; order Sigyniarchaeales; family SOKP01; genus Loki-b32. Next base: position 14,966 of record CAYSZJ010000099.1, on the reverse strand, counting down.
GTAAGTCTGGGGTGATCTCTTTAGATTTTATACTCTCTGTTTTTTTGATTATAATCTCTTCACTTATTAATCCTGCTCTATACCAATGCTTTAATAATCCAATTCTTTTAATTTTTGCCATGTTAAGAAGTGTATGCAAGAAATTCATCCAGTTATCTATCTCTTGATAAATCTCCATAGGAGTTTTTCTTAGAGCAGTTTTATGTTGTTTTGAGCTAATTTTATTCTTTATCCAGTTATGTATCTGTTCTTCTGACCACTTCTTATTTTTAAGCGTCCTAATTTTTTTTGATTTAAGTAATTTCTTATATTCTTGCGAACGGTTTTGAGATCCTAAAACCGTATCACAGTCGCAATAATTTTTTGTTGCTCTAAGATACAATTCATTAGGTTTCAACTGAGATTTTACATTATCATTGTTAATTGGCGAAAAATCCATATCGAATTTGTCAAAATAAGATTTTAATTCTTCTAAATTAACTTCATTTGGTAAGGTTGCTGTAATGTAATAACACAACTTAATCACAGTAAATTTACTAAAATTTGTATTTTATGAAAATTTTAATACTAAATAAAAATAAGAGACGAAATAATAATTTTATTTTGTTTTTAAAACAAGAGTTATTGCTCTTGTAAGTCGGATGACATCCATAACTTTCCCCTTTTCTACGGTTATTTGTTCTCTGCTTATTGCATGTGTAAAATCACCCTTTCCCTCGCATACCCTTACGATGGCATTGTTATCACCAGACATAACAATCTCTGCTGTAGATAATGTTCCTTGATTTACATTTGCTTTCAGATCTTTTATCTCTAAATAAAATGGATCTTCGTTGTCTAAATTAAATTGAAATATCATATCCCAATTTACTGGTTTGCCGCCTATATCTGTTACAAATACTTGTTGAGCCTTAGGAAGTGTATTCATTTTTTCAACAATCCTTGTTAAATTTTCATTTGCTACTCCCAATTTTATTCTCCTCCTTCATATTCAGGTTTGTTTATCCATTTTTCATATTCATCTTCATGAACGAAGAAAAAATCAGTCATTTTCCCCGCCCTTTCTTTTTGAAACACAGCTCTCACTCTTTTTCCTTTTTTAATCTTTGAAGGCACTAAATTTTCTGAAAAAATTCCTTGCAATATAGCAGTATCTGTTCCTTCTAATTTAATGTATCCTATAGCATATGGAATATTTTTTATAAATGCAGATGTTGTAAACCAGACTATCGTACTAACTTCAATAATTCCAGATTGTTTCACTTCAATCCATTCGGTTGGTACATAACAATCAGAGCAATTAACTCTCGGGGGCATCCATATTTTCCCGCATTTAGAACATTTTGTCCCCAATAGCATTTTATTGTTCATTAGCTCATTGAAAAATTTAGACTGCCCTCCCATTGTATATTTATATTTAATTTTAATAATATCTCGTATTTCATGTGCTTGAAATTCTTCTGTCATTTTTTCAATCCCTCCTCATTAGACATTACAATTATCGCGGCATAGGCTGCCCCTGGACCTCCGATTGAATGAGAAATGGCTCTACCACTCTCGATTGTTTCAATTTGATGTTTATCAACATCTTCACGTATTTGTAAAGCTGCTTCTCCCGTTGACATAATACCAGTTGCTCCTACAGCGTGTCCACAACCTATCAAACCACCACATGGACAACATGGTAATTCTCCATCCATCATTGGACCTCCTTCTTCAATCCATTTCCCACCTTCTCCGAATGGAACAAAACCAAGTTCTTCATATGAAATCACCTCCTGTCCACTAAAGGCATCATGAAGTTCAGCAACATCGATTTGTGATTTTATTTTATCATACTCCAATCCTGCCATCTTATAAGCAGTTTTTGCAGCATAAATATTCGAATATAATCTTCCCATATCTTCTCTATTTCCTATAAAGCAATCAGTATTTGCTGCAGCAACCCCCGTTATCCAAATTGGTTTTTCAATTTTTAATTCCTTTACTTTTTCTTCACTTGCTAAAATTAACGCAGCAGATGCTTCTGAATAAAGACAACAATCAAGCATCTTGAAAGGATAGCAGATAATTCTTGAATTCATTACATCTTCAACTGATATTTTCATTGGAGATTGAGCTTTAGGATTTTTTATTGCATTTCCATGATTTTTTACAGATACGAGTGCCATTTGTTCTTCTGTAGGATTTCCAAATTCCTCAAAATGAGCATTCACCATACTCACATAAGAACTTGCTGCCATCATACCCATAGGATATTCGTAAGTCATATCAGCTGAGTAGGCAATAGCATTAAGAACTTCAGGTGTAGTAGTACCTGTTTGTTAATGATTGATGGTGATATATCATCAATTTTCATCATAACAATCATTACACTTTTCTACACCTATACAAAGACATAAGTCTGAAAGTCCTGATGCAACTTCAGCATAAGCCATACGAACTGTATAGCCTCCCGTCGCTCCTCCTGTAGCAATTCTCGTTCCTGGTTTATTATTCATTCCTAAGTAACTGTTGATAAAAATATCTGGCATAAATTGTCGCTCAAATAGTTCATTGTAAATACCATAAACAGTCGATTGTAGATCCTTATGTGTGATTTCAGCCCCGTTTTTATTAGCATCTTCTAGAGCCAATTTTGTAGCATCATAAGCTAATTCAAAGTAAGTTTTATCCAAATATCTCGCTTTAAAAGGCGTAATTCCAATCCCTATTATTCCTACTTTTCGCAAATTTATACACTTTTAATATTTTATTTTCATTACTTTCATAGTATAATTATTGATTGGTTTATATTTATTTAATTTTTAAAAGTAAAATAAGTTTTAACAACAAAATAATTTTAAAGTTTATTCTCAATAATTATCTTTTTTTGGTTTGTGAATCGCTGATACAAATTTTCAATATTTTTATAAAAATTAATTAATTTTTAATAGAAATAAGAGATTTACCCTATTATTAGTTAGAGATTTATTAATTATGGAGAACAACAACATTCCGATTATAATCGGTGCTGCTCAGTTCACACAACGTAAAAACTCATCCAAACTTTTAGATCCGCTAAGCTTAATGGTTAAAACTAGCCTAGATGCTATCCAAGATACAGAAGTGGAAAATTTAGTGGATTATATTGATGCAATTTATATGATTAATATTAGTTCATGGTCATATGAGGATGCACCAGGTGAACTTAGTTCAAGACTAGATATAGAACCTACTAAAAAGGTTTATTTACCTGATGGAGGTCATTCACCTCAGATGTTGGTAAATAGAGCCGCAAAAGCTATAACCTCTGGTAAACATAGCTGTATTCTAATTGCTGGAGGCGAGGCTGCATATTCCATATTTAAAACTTTTAAAAATCAGCAACCGCAACATTGGCCAGAAAAGAAAGATCCAGAATATATAGAACAAAAGTTATGGGAATATACCAATGAAATTGAATATAAATACGGATTTAGGTGGGCACCGCTCACATACGCTATTTTCGAAAGTGCATTACGTTCATCGTCTGGACGAAGTCCTAAGGAGCATAGAATGTACCTAGGAAAACTCTTTGAACATTTTTCTAAGTATGTTGAGAAAAATTCTTTTAGTTGGACCCAACAACGCTATAATGCAGAAGAAATTATAACCCCCACTCCTGAGAATCGTTATATAGATTATCCATATACAAAACGTATGTGTGCTAACTTTTTTGTAGATCAATCTGCTTCTGTTATAATTACAAGTGAAGAAATTGCTAAATTGCTTAATATAGAATGCAATAAATGGGTATATGTAATGGGAGGAGCAGACTTGCATAATATACCTAAAGTTACTCGACGCCCACGACTTGATACCTCTCCTGCGGTAAAAGAAGCATCTCGATTTGCTTTAGAGCAAGCAGGGCTCACACTTAAAGATATAGATGCTTTTGATTTGTATAGCTGCTTTCCTTCTATAGTGGAGATAATTATGAATGAACTAGGGATAAGTGAGGAGGATCCTCGTGATTTGACAATTACAGGAGGCCTTCCATATTTCGGAGGGCCGTTAAGCGTTTATTCTTTACATTCAATTGTTAAGGCTGTAGAATTAATTCGTAATAATCCTTCCTTAAAAATAATGATTTTGGCAAACGGAGGATATAACACTATACAATCCATTGGAATTTATGGTTCTAAAGCCCCTAAAATCCCTTGGGGTGTACGTGATGACTCTAAAATACAAGAATCTATTCTAGAAAAATCTTTACCTCCACCAGTTGAAAAGGCGAATGGACCACTTACTATTGAAGGATATACAATTATTTATAATCGCGAAGGTCAACCAGAACGCGGAATTGTGATTGGAACTCTTGAAAATGGGCATCGTACACTCGCCATTATAAATGGGGCAAACCTACTTATAACTCTTGAAACTCAAGAACTAGTCGGAAGAACTTTTATGATTCAGTATGATTCCAATGTTGATAGAAACATAGTTATCTCTATAGATTAATTTACTATTGTTTTGAAATTTGATAAAAATTCTTAAAATATTTTCATAAAACATGTTTTTTATATTTTAAATTATTATTTCTTTTTTTAAACGCAAAATGAGTATCTTTTCAAATTAAAAAAAAAAAAAATTCATTATATATTATTTTTAATTTCTTCGATTTTTCACTCTTCTTTTTTATTAAGTCCAATGCTAGGATCTTCAATTGGCTCATAATGATCAATGTCTAACCATTCACCTTTTCTTTCTTTAGCCCAAACGGCCTTTAAAGGCATTCCAATATACACTGAACGAAAATCGATTTCAGGTGGTAGGTTATGCAACCACACAGTATCTGCACCGTCTTGGCGAACTGCTATTACTGGATGTGGTTTCTCTCGCAATTTATCGCTTGGGTCATATGTGGCCGATGCAGTAGCAACTGAAGCAGTTTCAGGTAATCTGACCCATTGATCGGGTTTAACTAGGCATCTACCGCAGATTAATCTAGGCGGGAACGATACTGTATTACACGATCTGCATTTTAAACCTAAAATGAGTCCTTCTTTTAATCCCTTCAGAAAAACTTTTGTTCTTGATAAATTGAATTTATATTTATATAATGCAAGATTCCAGCTCCCAGGCGTCGTTTTTGTTCTTTTATATTCCTTTTTAATATATTCTGGTAATGGCATTTTTTTTATCTTACCTCACTTGAATTTTCTTTGTGGCTCATCAGACATGACCACATGAGTAATTAAATTAATAGACCCCCCCCAACCGTGTCCTACTGCGGTATGAACCGTTTTAGGTACTTGATTACCAGCCTTTCCCATGATTTGTAGAGCTGCTTCAGCGGGTCTTTCCATGGCAGAAGCTCCAATCGCATTGGTAGCATTAACACCGCCAGAACAATTTATGGGTAATTCTCCATTAAACGCAGTAACTCCATTTCTATAAGCTTCTGGAGCGGTATTTTCTTCAAAAAGCCCAATTCTTTCAACCCACATCAATTCTTGGTTTGGAAATGGAGAATAAACTTCTGCATAATCAATCTCTTTATTAGGGAATGAAATTCCTGCTTGACCATATGCAACTTCAGCTGATTTCATTGCTCCTAGTTGCTCACACGGATCAACCTGTCCAGCACCTCCACAATCAATTCCTATAATAGCTGATTCATTACTATAACTAGCAACACCGTTAATGTAAACAGGAATATCTGCTATTTGTCTCGCTTTTTCTTCGGTTGTAATTAACATGGCACAAGCACCATCAGAGGTTGGGCATACCATCCCAAATCTTAAAGGATATAATATATATGGAGTATCTAATACGTCTTCTATAGTGATTGTTGGCATTTTTAAATGAGTCCACCAATTTTTTGCAGCATTTCTTCTATTTTGGACAACTACTCGGGCGAGATCTTCTTCTGTTGCTTTACTCCGGCTCATATAATTCATAGCTTGGTAAGAAGCAACTCCTATCGCTGCTCCTGCACCAAAATTAGCTAGCAATCTATCATAAGTATACCCAATATAAGGAAAAATTGAGAACTCACCTAAACCTACCGATCCTAAACCTACCGATGTATCACCACACGATTGTTGTTCAAAAGCAACTACCAAAACCAAATCATATATTCCTGATGCGACGCTATAGTATCCAGCGATAGTAACAGACCCACCCGTTGTTCCTCCGGTAGTTACTCTTAACATTGGTTTATTATAAGCAGCCATATGATCCGCCATCCATAACTCAGGCATATTAACACCTTCAAAGGCAGGCATGTTACCATTTACGATCGCGTCTATATCCTTCCAATCTACATTTGTTTTCTTCAGACAGTCTTCTATAGCTTCATTTACTAATTCCGCCATATTTACATCTGATCGTTTTGACGCATGTTCGCTAAAACCACAGCTTATTATTGCTGGTTGAACTTTTGACATTTATTTCTTACCTCCTTCTAACACAAATAATACATTATTTTGAGCGCAAAAACCTATTTGTCCGGTGGCAATAGCTTTTTTAACATCAGAAATTTGGTGTCCTTCTGCTTCGCCTCGGATTTGCTTAGCTGCTTCTACTATTCTTGTCAAACCACATGCACAAGGTGCGAAAGCGCTCATAGCTCCTCCAGAAGGATTTAAAACAGGACCATCATTTAATAAAGATACACCTTTCCCCTTTTCACATAAACCAGTTGCTTCAGCTAAAATCATCTCTTCACATGCTGTATGTCCAAATATTTCAGCTACATCAATTTCATTTTTTGGATCATTTATTTCGGCTAGTTTATACGCTTTTTCAGCAGCTTTTTCCATTGAAACACTTACGCTTAAATCTCTGTCACCTAAATAATATGTCTCTTGACAATGTCCAACGCCAGTTATCCATACTGGATTATCTGTAATTTTTAAACTTTGTCTTTCTGGAGCAAGAATTAATGCAGTAGCGCCATCGCAAAGCGTTGGATACATTAATTCCCTTAAAGGGGCACTTAAAACTTTGGAATTTAAAATGTCTTGAACGTTTACGCCAGCTTTCTGAGCTTCTGGTAAAGCTAGGAGATTTTTAGACGAATTTTTTAAATTGTGTACAGCAATCTTCGCGATATCTTCTTCGGGGACTCCATAAGTTTTCATATAGGATTTCATTTGCAGTCCACCTGCAGTATATGGATTCAATAAATTAATTTGTCTATCGAATGTAGGATCTGTTTCTAAAACTCTTGCTATCTCATAAGGGAAGCAAGAAGGCATGCTAAATCCGTAAATCATAGCCAACTTATGATTCCCAGAAAGAATCCTATATAAACCATACAATGCTGCATAAGCACCATCCATTTCTACTTTACTTTCATCTTTCATGTATGCTCCACCTGCTTCCACTTTGAATGTATTCGAAATCGTCTTACCATCGTAATAGTCGTTAGTGCACGAGACTACTGTTGTAATATCTTTTCGTTTTAATTTTGCAGAATTTAAAGCGCCTTTTATAGCAGTATATATCATTTCATATGGGCTCATTATCGCATCCAACTCAGGTTTTACTTGATAATAACCTACTATTCCTACTTTTTCCATTTCTATACACCTCCAAATGGTTCAAATCCTTGAATGTCTTGCGGACGACCTCTAGGATTATTTGCCCATACTACTTTCACCTTCATCTCCTCCCTTATATCTTCACCATTTACATTAATAATAGGCACTATCATGGCAGTATCAGCACCATCTAATTGAACCAACCCAACTATTACACCATCTTTGCGTATTCTAATTTTCCTTTCTGTAATAATATAATTTGTCACAGTAAAGTTTTTTAAAGTTCCAATTTCAGGTAAATCTACAAAATCTTCTGATTTTGCAAAACATATTCCACATCTATTTCTTGGTGGGACCATGATTCTTCCGCACTTGGAGCATTTTGTTCCAATAAATTTCTTGTTTTTCAAGCTTTCGAAGAAGCTATCCATTACTAAGCCAACCCAATAGTTAAACTCTGCACGTACTATACCACTTGTAATAAAAACATCTTTATCTTCTTTTAATATATTTTTTGAAATGATTATTTCACCTAATTTCATTAAAAAAATTTGTTTAATAATGTAGTTTAGAAATTTTGCTATTTATATATTCATGAAGTAATTTAAAAAATGATTATATATCATAAAAAATTTTTCAGTAATACGATTTCATATGATCTCGGACTCTTATTTATGAAAATAAATAAGATTACAAAAAAAAATCTAAAAATCCTTATATTTTTCATAGATTTCATTTATTCTTTTTTAAAAAATATCGCAAAAAAAAAGCTTAAATATAAATTCTATTATAAAATTGTTGTAAAAATTTAAAAAATAAAGCTATAAGTGTCATTTTATCAAATTAGCTTTTTTTTTACTATATCTAAACTAATAATTTAGGATAAGAAAGAGGTGTTATTTTTATTTCTCAAGATGAAATGAAAGAATTAACAGAAAATCTTGATGAAAAAATAGTACAAAATTTACAAGAAAAAGTTTCCGAATATTCTGCTAAAATTAGTGAACTTGCAGAAACATTATCAAAAAAAAGTGAAGAATTAGAAAATCTGACAAAAGATAATAGTGATTTAAGTTCTAAATTAGAAGAAACAGAATTAAATTTAGAAAATAAAGCGAGTGAACTTAATAAACTAAATTCGGGGATTTATGATTTAAAGAAAACTGTTTCTTTACAAGAGGACGAAATTAATAAATTAAACACAGAAGTTAACGAATTGAAACCAAAAAATGAGGAACTAACCAATACACTCCAAGAAAAAGAAAAGAAAATAAAAGAATTAAATGATAGACTTACAGATAAAGAAAAAGTTATCAATGAACAAATAGCTAAATTAGAACAAGCTGAAGCAGAATTAGAAAAAGCTAAAATAGAATTATCAGAGTTGAAACCTCAGGAACCGACAATACATACAAGTGAAGAAAGATTGATTTGCCCGCGCTGTGGTGCAAAAGGGAAAGATTTAAAATCTGAAGAAGATAAAAATAAAGTACTTGGATACGTTGGACATAGTCCTCTTTACGCTAAGAAGAATGTATGTAAAAAGTGTGGTTATGACTTCTAATTAAATTATTTTATTTCTTTTTTTAATCTATTTAACCTAGACTTTATTTTACAATTAAAATTAAATAAAAAAAATTTAGATAGCTTTTTTACTTCTAAAAAAGAAGATATAAACAATATTAAATTTTATTTGTAAAGTGAGATAAGAGTTGATTAAAACAAGAATTACAGATAAATTTGGGATAAAGTATCCAATTATTAGCGCTCCAATGGGTCCATTTTATACAACTAAATTGACTGTCGCTGTTTCTGAAGCTGGTGGACTTGGTGTTCTAAGCCATGTAACTTTACGAGGTAAAAATTCAGTAAAAGATTTTAAAGAACAATTAGATTATGTTATCGAACATACTGATAAACCCTTTGGTTTAAATGTAAGAACTGCTCGCGTTCAAACTGATCATAGAGTATTATTAAGAAAAATTCCTCAGTGGCGTAAAGAAAATCCAAAGCTTAGAGAACAATTAATTTATGCAGTAACCAGTGCTGGAGGTCCTCGAATTGCTGGAAAGATGTTGAAGGAAAAAGCACCTGACATGTATCACTTCCATGTTGGTCCCGCATTATGGTTAGTAGATAAAATAGTGGAATCTGGTTGCGATGGTATTGTAGCTACTGGAACAGAAGGAGGAGGTCATCAAAGCTATGAAGGGATCACTACATTGGTGTTGGTACAACAAGTTGCGCAAAAGTATCCTGAAAAATTGTTGGTGGCATGTGGAGGTTTTGCTAGCCCTGAAGGGGTAGCAGCAGGATTAGCCATGGGAGCTGATGCTATAATGATGGGAACTCGATTTATTGCTTCAACTCAAAGTGAGTTTCATCAAAATTATAAGGATCTTATACCCCCCGCAACGGCTCGAGATACATTGCTCACAACTGGGGGATTTGGTCCTATTCGTCTATTAAAAAATAAATATTGTTTAGAACATGGAAAAGTGATATCTAAAGAAGAAAAAATTTCTCAAGAGATGGCTTATGAGATGGATGAATATCTCGAAGACCTACATAGATATGAAATTGTCTATACTGAAGGAGATATAGATAATGGGGCTATACCAGTAGGTCAAACATGCGGATTAATTGATGCTATAATGGATGTAGATGATATTATAAGTGGGTTTACAAAAAAAGCTGAGGAATTATTAAAAAAAATATGCTCAAATATCTCTTAAAAATATATTTTTTCTACTTTTTATAAAATATTAAATAAAAAATTAAAATTAAAAAAAAGTTTTATTCTCCTTCTTTACGTAATTCTCTTCTTAAAATCTTTCCAACAACAGACTTAGGTAATTCAGGGACGATTTCAATTATTCTTGGATATTTCAATGGACCGATATTATCCTTACACCATTCCATTGGATCCTCTTCAGTAACTTTCCCTTGATATTCTGGTTTTAATGATACAAAAGCCTTGATAGTTTGAACTGCTTCTGGGTCTGGCACTCCAATAACTCCTACTTCATTTACAGCTTCGTGCATATAGATGAGATCTTCAACCTCTCTGGGGAATACACCATGTCCTTTATATTTTATCATATCACGCTTTCTATCTTTAATACGGAGATATCCATCCTTATCTATACACCCTATATCTGCGGTATAATACCATGTTATTCCTTTAGAATCCTTCCTTAAAGCATATTCAGTATCTTCCTTTCTTCCTAAATACCCTAACATAACTTGAGGACCTGTACCACAGATTTCACCAATATATTTGAATTCATCTGGACCACAATTTTCACAGCTTTCATTTGGGCATTGAGGAAGAATCGTTTTACCATCTTCAATATCAACTATCTTAAGATATGTATCCGGTAAAGGAAGCCCAACACTATTTATTCTGAAATTCTTGAATGGATTTAGGCATAATACAGGTGAACATTCCGACATTCCATATCCTTCAATAATAAGAGCACTGGTAATCTCTTCAAATGTTTGCTTCACTTCCAATGGTAGAGCTGAAGCTGAACTTATACAAGCTATTAACGAATCAAGTTTCCCTTTATATTTAATAGAATCAGGGTCTTGGTTAATTTTTATATATAATGTAGGAACTCCTGGTATAAAAGTAGCTTTTTCTTTCATCATTGCTTTTAATATTTTGGATAATTTTTCAGGTGGTCGAGGTAATAGAATTATTTTCCAACCTTCGAGTACAGCGACCGTCATCCCTATATTACCATAAGAATGAGCTAAAGGTACAACTAAAAGTATTCCTCCTGTTCCTTTTGCATCTTCCATTTCAGTTAATTGTTTTGTACCCCAAATATCGGTTTGTTGAGCGTTCACTACCATATTATAGTGTGAGGTCATAACACCTTTCGGAACTCCCGTAGTTCCCCCTGTGTATATGAGAATAGCCGGATCATTCTTGATATCGATATCTACTTTAGGTACATTAATAGATATTCCACTCTGTAATATATCTTGGTATTTATGGAAGATTATATCCCCTACTTTTTCTGGCCATTTTTTCATCCTAGGAACCTTACCTAAAGCAGTTCCGAGTTTTGCTTTAATATTAGGCAGATACTCTGCAAGTCCGGTTAAAATGATTTTCTCTAATGTAGGCATTTTGCTAAGATCTTTTCTTAAAAGATATTCTTCATATAAGTAATCTAAGATAAGTAAAATCTTCGCTTTTGAATCATTTACTTGATGAACTATCTCTACAAATCGGTTCACTGGAAGTATTGGGTTAGATATTGCTCCAATTCGAACAATTGCCCAATGAGCGATAACAAATTGAGGAACGTTCGGTAAATCAATACATACAACATCACCTTTTTTAACACCTAGTTTAGAAAGTCCTGTAGCAAATTGGTCTACTAATGTATCTAACTCTAAATAAGTCATTCGAAAACCTTCAAAGAAAATCGCCTGAGAATCAGGATACTTTATAGCTGTTCTACTTAGAAGTTCTCCTAAAGGAACCTCGTCATAATCAAAATGTCGTGGGACCTCTTTTGGCCAATTTTTATCAATACCATAAAATTTTATTAGTTTTTCTTTATTCATTTCATTTAATTTTTCTAGTTCTTCTTGACTCATTTTGATCAAATTTTCTATTTTTATGAAGATGTTACAATCTCCCTTTCTAAATTATTATAATATTATAAACAAATTCATATTCAAAATCAGATTATTTATAGGAGAGTAAAATTCTCTTTACTAAATATTCATCTTATATAAATTCTTATCTGGAATATAACTCATCATGATTAAATCGTCTCTTATCTCCCAACCTAAATTACGATAAAAATTAACAACTTCTTGATTATATTTTTCAATAAATAAGTGAATTTTATGAGCACCTATTTTACGAAATCTTTCAATCAATTCATCCATTATCATTTTTCCATATCCTTTTTTCTGATATTCCGGATCAACAGCAAGGTGATGAACGTATCCTCTTCTCCCATCAAAACCTCCTATCACTACAGCGATTACTTTTTCAATTACTTTACCTATTAAAAAAAGATTAGGATTTCGAAGGAACATTTTTTCAAGCTCGTCTTTTGTATCTGAAGATCCCATACTAATTCCTACCTTCCTCCAAATCCTAATTATATCCTCATAAAATTTCATAGAAAACTTTTCAATCATCATATTAATAAAATCTCGTAAGAGTTTTTATAATTAATTTTGAATTTAATTTATTTTTCGAATGATTCTAAAGATAAGTGTATTATTTTTTTCCTAATTTCTATTTTGGTATCAATAATTTCTTTTAAATTCCTTGAAATTTCTTTTCTTTCAGAAATATTGGAGGGCATCGGTAAGATAACGTCCATAATCCTATTTCCTATAGTAGCGATTGTTCCTTGTATAAAAGTAATTGCTTGAATTTGTTTTTGAACGATATCTAAATTTAATAAATATAAAAGAAGATAAGAATCAATATATTCATCATTTTCTAGAACTTTTATTTGGAAGATATGGCTTTGAATAATTATTCTTGTGTCTAATTCAGTTATGAAAGCTGTTTTTCCAATTAGATTGGGACCACCATCTTTAACAAAAAGGAGATCCCCGACTTCAATATTTTGTTTATTCTTATATTGCTCGTATACTTCTTCACTAGTTTTCTTATATGAGTCTAAATTTACTTCCCAGTTGCTTATGTCACTGGTTCGAATGAATGGAATATCGCCTAAACCATAAAGCTGAGAACCTATTTCATCACCTCGAGGGAGATATCCTCCTTTATTAGTGTAAATGATTTTTTTCTTTGTTAAATCTCCAATAATTATAAGTTCGAACTCTTTATTATTTGAAAGTTTCTTTAAAGTTTTCTCCACACCAGTATAAAACATTGGAATAAAAATTTTATCTTTAATCTCACTATACTTAATCTTAAAAACTTTTTGCTCTTTTGAATAATTAAATTCTTCAGCTTTCTTTAATTTTAAATGCAAATCTATTAGATCATCATTAATTATAGGATCTCCTTGAGTATCCAATTTTTTACTGCCATCTTTTTTTAGTTTATATGAAAGCTTTCCATCCTTATCATGCCCCACGTTTTCAACTATTGCGAAATCTATAAAATAATCATTTGAAAAATTCTTTAACTTTTGAAAAAACAGAATGCTTGTTTTATTACAAGTATAAGGTTGAAATGTATTTTGATCTAATGACACTATCCCCAGAATTTTGCCATTTGAAGTCAAATATTCCCAAATATATCGATCAGAAGGATTTCCAAAGATTCCTTCAGGCAAAACAATACCTAATTTTCCTCCATCCTTAAGTAATTGAACACATCTCTCAATAAAGAGGATTTGAGGGGGTTGTTGTTTAAACAATTTGTTTTGCATTTCCCATTTATTATTTATATTTTTCCATGTATGTCCTAACTTATAATTACTCAGAATATTCTTATCATTTATAGGGATCTTTACACCAAATGGAGGATTGGTAAAAATATAATCAAAAGATTCATCTTTAATAATTAACTTAGCTTTAGCCCTATAACTATTCGGATCTAATGAATCTTCACAAAAAATATTTGAAATACCACCACTCAAGATTTCTAAATATAATTTAGCAATTTTAGATAAAAAGGAATCTTTGTCTATACCAAATAGATCTTTTAGAATCTCAGTTTTTTTCTTTTCTGAATCAAGTTTTGACCATAAGAACTCTTTTGCTTCAAGTAAAAATCCACCATGCCCACAGGCTGGATCTAAAATCTTAGATTTAATTCCCGGATCTAAATAATTTATCATGAAATTAACTACATTTGGAGGGGTAAAGAATTGTCCTCCTTCATCTTTTAAAATTTTACTAACGAAAATCTCAAATGCATCACTTAAAATATCTTTAGATGATTGAGTGAGTGAAATATCCTGTAACTCATTAATAACCAAATAGATAAGATCCTTATTTAGTTTGATTTGTTCATTTTCATCAAAAAACTCTGTGTATTTTTGTCTAACATGCATTTCAAAAAAAGATTGGATCCTTTCAAATAATTCTGTTTTAGATTCACCTTTTTTTATACAGAATTCTACTTCATCCTCAGGTGCTTTATCAATTTCATCAACCAACTTACATAATAACAGATTAATTATTTGCTTTGAACGTGTTCTAGTATCAGTATCGGTATATTTTAATTTTCCATATAAGTGCTGATTTATTGAGTTGAATGTCTTTTTTAAATTGGAAGATTTTACCAACTCTTTTTTCTTTAATCCTATAATTTTCTTTTCTACAAAATCAGTGATTTTAACTGGCATTTATTATGAATTAAAAGATTAATTGCATTCTTTCAACTTTTATATCTCCATTATTCATTTATATTGAATCAATTTATTATTCTTTTTTATTAATGAGTATGATCACTAATTTTTAGTTTGTTAATTTACTTTTGCTAATAAAGTTGGT
>CAYSZJ010000098.1:0-16474 GCA_964435435.1 uncultured archaeon | reverse complement strand
TAGAAACGCAGAAATAATACGGGAAGCTGTCAGAACTAGAAAAATTAACAATTTGGATGAATTGGAGAATTGGTCTGGAGAATCTATCAAGAAGCTTAGAATTCGCATACTTGATGAAGATTTCAGGTCCACAGTATGGAAATATAAGACTAAATTAAGTATGAGGGAGCACCAATACAAAGATTATGAAAATTTTTATTAAAACTATTTTAATCTAACTGTGAGAGAGTTGTCAAGTTTAACATGAAAAAAAATTTTTATTTTTTAGATTTCTTCTAATCACCATCTTGCGATTCTTTTTTTCTAGTTAAACCAGACCACTGCACAAATTTAACACTTGTACTTTTAGCAATTTCAAAAAAATATTCTATCTCTTCTTTTGTCATTAGTGGTTCATCTTTAAGAATCCAATCTATATCTAATCTGGAATACTTTTCAGTACACAACCGATTAAAAGAAAGAAGATCCCAGCGTTCAGGAATATTTTTTAATTTATTAACTATAAATTCTCCAATACCTTTAATATTTTCATCTGTCCCCGTGTATTTTGGAATAATTGGTGTTCTTATCCAAATTTTTTTGTTGTTTTCTTGAATATATTTAGAAATCCAAATAGCATTTTCCAAGATTAAATCATTCGTAACTCCTGTATAGTCTTTATGTTTTTTTTTATCAATTTCTTTAATATCTAAAAGAATTAAATCAACATATGGTAATATTTTTTCAAAGATTTTCCTGGATGCATATCCACAGGTATCTAACGCTGTTGAAATGCCATTATCCTTACATTTTTTCAAAAATTGTAAAATGAAATCAAACTGAACCATTGGTTCTCCCCCAGATATAGTAATACCACCATTAGATTCAGAATAATATACTTTATCTTTTTCTATCTCATGAAATAAATCATCTAAATCCCAATATTCGCCAAACATATGCAATGCTGTACTAGGACATTCTTCTACACATCTTCCACAACTTATGCATTTTTCTCTATCAATTTGTAATCCTTCCTCATTAAACAATAATGCATGCTTTTCACAAGTTTCTATACATGTTTTACATCCAATACATTTATGTTTAAACCATTCTAATTGTGGTTCTTTTAAAAGTGATTCTGGATTATGACACCATATACATCTTAAAGGGCATTGTTTAAAAAAGACAGTAGTTCTAATACCAGGCCCATCTTCAGTTGACATCTTTTGTATTTCAAAGATAAATCCTTGAACTGAATCAATCAATACAAATATTCACCAAATAAAAAAAATTCACAAAAGAAAATAAAATTTACATTCTGCGAGATTCTCAACAAATTAACTTATCTTGAAGTTCTTCTCTAATTGATTATAAAAATTCCCTTTTAAAGAAAAATATAAAAATTAATTAGATATTTATTTCAATCTTTTTTCTGACAAATGAAGATGATCTGTTTCTACCTCTACAAAAGCTTCAAAAATTTCCTTTACGCGTTGATTTTCAGCTTCAGCAGCAGCTTGTCCATAGAATTTTATCGCTCTATCCTCTCGTGCGTGAGATTCTTCAAGGTTTGTTTTATACTCTGCTGTACATTTATCATATTTAGGGAATTCTACCTTTTCCAGTTTGAGAATTTTTTTCCAAACTGAAGCATGTTCTGCTTCTACTTTTGCAAGTATTTTAAATATTTTTTGACCATCTAATTCAGGTGTCTTCTTACTTGCACATTTATAGAAGATATTATTTGAAATTTCTACTTCCAATGCTTTTTCAACATTAGCTTTATCTTTTTCATTTAATTCAACATCCCAAGCTCCCGAATCATCGTAATCTGTTGATTCTACAAAGAATTTTTTATACGCCCCACAGAATGGACAGCGAGAAGGTGCTTTCTCTCCAATATATGCTTCTCCGCAAATTTTACAAACAAATACTTTTACTATGGTAATGTTTCTCACCCAAATCTATTAATATTTTAATTTAAATTTAAAAATTTTATATTTTTTTATGTTTTTTACTTAAAATCTTTGGTTTAATTTAAAAAAATTGCCTTAAAAGTATAAATAGATTCTTATTAAATCTAAGCTAACTATTAAAATAAATAAAAAATATGACTACTTATTAATAAATTCAATTTAAATTTGAGTTTCTTTTGGTAAGAGTAATTGGAATCGACCCTGGCAGTAAATCATGGGATTTTTTTGGATTAGATAATGAGCAAATAATTTTAGATACGTCGCTTCCTACTAAAGAATTAATTCAGAATCCTCAAAAGGCAATAACAATAATAATATCTGTTGAAAATATTGATTTAATGGTTGCACCAAGTGGATTTGGACTACCATTAAAAGAAGTGAAAGATTTAACTGAAAAAGATATATTCTTTACATTACTGAAATTTGAAGAGCGCGAAAAAAATAAACTTATAGGTCTAGGTAAAGTTTTAAGATTAATTAAAGCTCAAAAAATACCCGGAATAATAGTTCCCGGTGTTAAGCATTTACCTACGGTTCCAAGATATCGAAAAATTAACAAAATTGATATGGGTACTGCCGATAAAATATGTACAACTGTAACTGGAATTAGAGATCAAATAGAAAGATTTAGTGTTTCTCCTAAAGAGACAAACTTTATAATGGTTGAAATAGGTTACGGATTCACTGCTGTGTTAGCAATTGAAAATGGTCAAGTTATAGATGGTATAGGTGGTTCAAATATTCTTGGATTCAGGGCAAGTGGTTCTCTTGATGGAGAACTCGCTTATCTTATTAAAAATATCCATAAAAAAAACATATACAAGGGCGGTGTTGCCTTTATCTCAGGGTATTCTGATTTGAGTCTAAATGAAATAACTCTTTTGGCTGAGAAAGATGAACAGACAAAAATGGCCCTAAAGGCTTATTTATCAAGTGTGAAAAAGGCGGTTTTTGGGATTTCATCCTCCTTTTCTAGCAAAAATAAAATTAATGAAGTATTATTGGCTGGAAGGGGTGCTAATCTAAAATATTTAAAAGACAAAATGATTAAGGGTTTATCTGATGTTGCTCCAGTCAGAATAATGAAATCCTATAGTCAAATAGCAAAACGTGCTGCTCAAGGTGCTGCCTTCATAGCTAATGGCATTCTTGGGGGCAAATTTGAATCTATCATTAACAATTTAAAAATAAAAGATGCCACCGGCTCTATTTTGGACGATATTTTTATTCCATTTGAAAAAGATAAGTTGATAAGTGATTTAAATTAATATTCTCATCATAACTGGTCAACAAAGTTATCCATCAGTATCTAAAATTGTTAAATCTATTATAGAACATAATATAGAAGTATATAAAGCACCAGTATCGATTTCAGCGTTTCTCACTAAAAATATAACAAAAGAAATCTTAAAATCCTTAACTTTATCAGGGTATAATTTAATTTTAATCCCAGGTTTCGTTCAATGGGATACAACAGAGCTAGAAAAACAATTTTCTGTAAATCTTAAAAAAGGCCCTGAATTTGCATCAGATATTCCTATTATTTTAGAAAATTTACATAAAATTGAATTATCTAATACAATTCCAGCTAATAAATTAATGGAAGTATCTGGAGATGAATTGTTTAAGGAAGTTTTATTAAAAAACATTGAAATAGCAAAGAAAAACCTTTGCCAGCACACTTTTTATCTTAATGAAAAATCCTCAGCTATAATGGTTGGTCGTGGAATAGCACCACCTATAATAGCAGAAATAGTTAATTGTACCAAAAAATCTGATCAAGATATAATTAAAAAAGTATCTCATTATATTCATTCGGGAGCAGATATAATAGATATTGGTTGTATAGCAAATAAACCTGACTCGAAAAGAGTTCAAGAAGTAATTGATCTCATTCGAAATAATTTTAATGTATTAATTAGTATTGATTCAATGCAAAAAGATGAGATTTTCGCAGCTATAGAAAAGGATATCGATTTGATTTTGAGTTTTGACTTAGGAAATTATCGTGAATTTTTAAATATCGCGAAAGGTATTCCAATTGTATTATTACCTACAAAAGTGAATGAAGGAGTTTTCCCAAAAGATCCAGATTCTAGGGTTAAAAATCTACTTACTTTAACTAAGGAAATGCAAAAACATGGATTTACAAAATTGATTGCTGATCCTCTATTAGAAACACCTATATCACCTGGAATTTGCAATTCTTTACAAACTTATTTTTTGTATAGAAAAACGGTTTCCCAACCTGAAAATTTAAATTTAGAGCTACCAATATTTTTTGGAATTTCAAACGTGGTTGAGCTTATGGATGTAGATTCTGTTGGAATTAATGGACTGTTAGCAAGCATAGCAATTGAATTAGACATGGGTATTTTATTCACAGTTGAACATAGTACAAAATTAATGGGTGGAGTTGCAGAATTACATGAATGTATTAAATTAAATTATATATCAAAACATAATAGAACACCCCCCATTAATCAAGGAATCTCAATATTTAAAGCAAAAGGTAAAACAAGTCAAAATATGCCCAAAATTGATGAAAAACACGCAATCATAGCAAATACTCAAAATGCTACTTATATCCCCGACGATAAAGGATATTTTAGAATCTATATTAATCACTATACTAAAAAAATCTATGTCTTATTTTTTTCAAATGACAATGAGCTTAAATATACTTTTGTAGGAGCTAATGCTGAAGCTCTGAGTAAAAAAATAATTCAGTTAAATTTAACAATGGATATATATCATTTAAATTATTTAGGTCGAGAATTGAACAAAGCAGAGTACTCGTTAAATTCAGGTAAACCTTATATTCAGGACGAATAACAAAAATAAAAAAAATAATATTTTTATATAATTTCATTAAGCATTTTTATATCCATTCCAGGTTCTAAAAGAGGAGAAAAATCAGCCATATTTTTAGGTAAGTTTTTGCTATGTAGCTTCAAAGCTTCACCATCAGCATATTTTTCATAAAAAATTATTGCATTAGGATCTTGCTTTACAGTATGAGGAATATATTCTAATAAACCTGGTTCGGAATCTTTTATTTTAGGCACTATTTCTTTCAAAACTTCAATTGCCTTTTCCATATTTCCATTTTTAACACGAAGTGTCGCGATTAGTGATATTGTCATACTTTGTACCTCCATTTTAATGATGAAATTTGTATTATATTATTTGTAATAAATCCAAATAATATTAGTTCAAATTAGAATTTTTTTTAATTTAAAAAATCTAGATCAAACATTTAAAACAGAAAAACTCATATAAGTAAACATAATAGAATAGATAATGTAATTTATAAGATATTCTCTAAGAGATTTGTATAAGCTGAAAGCTTTATTTTTCTTATGTTTAAAATATCATTAAAAGTTGATAATTATGATACCGAAAAAAATGGAAATTTTTCTTCAAAAACATCTTTCAGAAGCCACTCTTAAAACACGACTTAAAAAAGGCAAAGGAAATTGTTACTTAGAATTTAGACACACAGATGAAGTTCTATTATCACGCATAGGGATTATAGTTGATAAACTTGGTCCTGATCTTGTTATTTTTATGTGGAATGAAGAATCATCAATAGAAATTGGTGGGTATCTTGTAGTAGATAACTTATCTATGGGTAAACCATCCATGGGGGGAATTAGAATGTTACCAGATATAACACCTTCAGATATTTATAACTTAGCTCGAGGTATGACTCTAAAAAATGCAGCTGCTAATTTGCCTTACGGGGGTGGTAAAGCAGGAATTGTAACCGAGAGAGAAATAACTGCTGAGAAGCATAAAGAAATAGTTCGGGGTTTTGCTAGGTTAATTCATCGATATAAAGATATTTATGTTCCAGGACCTGATGTTGGAACTAACGATGCTGATATGAAGATTATCGCTATAGAAAATGGTATAGACAGTGCCGTATCTAAGCCTTTAGAAATGGGAGGAAATCGAATAGATGAACTCGGTGCTGCTGCTGGTGGTGTAGTCATTGCTCTGCAAACCTTACTAGAAATATTACCCAGAATGAGAGTATTACCGCAATTTGCTAATTTAGAAATACCAGAATCTAATGATCTTACTGTTCTAATTCAGGGTTTCGGAGCAGTTGGTGCCCATGCAGCGCGTATATTGAGAGAAAGAATTCCAGAAGCTAAAGTAATAGGTATTAGTGATTTAGAAGGTTATTTATATAATGAATCAAGTCTTCCTGTTGATGAGCTTTTTAGCCTATGGAAAAAAGAAAAGCTAGTTACCAATATTTATTTTAATAATAAAATCATAAAAAAGGGTTATAAGCATCCTACTAAATTTTCTACTAATGCTAATAATTTACTTCTTGAAAATGCATTTTGTTTTATACCTGCTGCTCCAATATTTAATTATCTTGGAGTATATCCCTCAGAAAATCCATCGATGTTAGTAGAAAGAATGGGAAAATGGAGTGTAATTGTGGAAGGGGCTAATACCTACTCTCCTGATCCAAATAGAAAAGCTGCTCGCACTCGCATGGAACAAATTGTATATCGAGATAAGAAAGTGATGATCGCAAATGATTACCTAGTTAATTCTGGTGGTGTAATTTATGCTGCTCAGGAACATATAATTAAGACACCAGATAATTTGCAAATTCCTGAAGAAATGCTTGGAAATCAGGATGCTGTAGAAAAATGGTTAAAAGAGAATTCTAGTGAATTTGCTGAACTTTCTAAAAAACGCTTAAAAGCAGGTGAAGAATATAGAGAAGATGTGATACATCATAATATGATTGAATTGGTGGATTTATTAGCTACAAACCCAGATATGTTACCATCCGTAGCAGCTGAACGAATCAGTCTCCAACGCCTTACCTCTAAAGAGAGTGAAAGGACAGCAAAAGATATTATAATTCCAATACCTACTATTGATGTTAATAAAAATATTCAAGAAGCTGCGGCATTAATTATCAATGAAAATAGTGGCATAATTGCTGTACTTTCTGAGGGTAAATTAGTAGGAGTTGTTACTGATTGGGATATTACTAAAGCTACTGCTGAAGGAATCATTAATGTTAAACTTGATAAAATAATGACTAAAAATGTTATTACAGCCTCCCCAAATTTAACCGTGTTAGATATCGTACGTGAATTAGAGCAGTTTCAAATTTCAGCTATGCCAGTAGTGGAAGAAGGAAAAGTTTTAGGTAAGGTTAGTTCAGATCTAATAGCCCAACGTTATATTTTAGATTTTTTACAAACTCGTGGAAGTTAATAAAAATTTATTTATTAAATAAAAAAGAGATATTGTTGTCTTTTTTTTAATATATTATTCATTTTTTACCTTTTGTATTATCTTCTAAAGGTTTACTCCATTATTTTATGAATAATCCTTCCTTGTGAAATTTTTGGACTTGATATTTATAGAAGATGGCTAAGGAGGGAGCGACACCAATTACAAGAACACTCTTGGGATTATTATTCATAATATCTTACAAATAGAAGTTAGTAATACTTTATAATATTATAAAGCGTATCTCGCTGAGCAGGGTGTTTTCCAGCGGTTTTAATAATTTCGATCATTTTTTCAGGCGACAAATACTCACCAAATTCTGCACCCGCACTTTTAGAAATATTTTCTTCCATTAATGTGCCTGAGAAATCATTAACTCCATAATTTAGAGAAACTTGAGCAAAGGAGGGACCTAACTTAACCCAACTGCATTGAATATTATCTATATAGTTATTAAAAAATAACCTTGCAACACAAAATAATTTTAAATCCGACATTCCATAACTAGGTTTTAATGGATATTTTTCTAGATTTGACAAAATAGGTTTTTCCTTAACAAAAAGTAAGGGTACAAATTCTGTAAAACCATTTGTCTCCTTTTGTATTCTTCTTAATACCTCTAAATGTTTGACTCTATCAGAAAGTTTTTCTATATGTCCATACATAATGGTAGAGGTTGTTGGAATACCTAAATTATGCGCTGTGGTAATAATGTCTATCCATTGAGAAGTTGAGACCTTATTAGGACAAATAATCTTTCTAATCTCATCAACTAATATTTCAGCAGCTGTTCCTGGAATTGAATCCAATCCTGCCTTTTTTAGTTCTTTTAAAGTATTTTCAATAGAATTATCATATAATTTTGACATAAAAAATATTTCTTGTGGAGAAAAAGCATGTGTATGTATTTTAGGATCAATTTCTTTAACAGTTTTGAGAATTTCTAAATAAAATTCAAAGTTCAATTCAGGATTTATTCCTCCTTGAATGCACACTTCGGTACAACCCCTACTTTTTGCTTCCATAACCTTTTCTCTTATGTCTTCAATAGATAGTAAAAAAGCGTTCCTACGATCTTTTGAAACACTAAAGGAACAAAATTTACATTTTTGAAAACAAATGTTTGTAAAATTAATATTCCGATTAATAACAAATGTAACAATATTTTCTTTTTGTATAAAACATAATTTATCTGCTATATTCTGCAGGGCAAAAAATTCCTTACCAGTTACTTTAAGTAATTTCAATGATTCTTCAGCACTGACTTCCTCAAAATTCAATGCTTTTTTTAAAATAGTTTTTATATCATTGTTGATATGGTTAAAAACTTCAGCTATTTCCATTTAATTTAATATTATCTATTGTTTTTTTAATATTTTCATTACAAAATTCACTTTTATTTATAAATTTTTCATAAATTGGAAGCCTTTCTCTAAGTTTATATCCTTTATTTTCACAAATTTTCTTTAATTTATCAATTTGGGGCCATTTTTTTTCAGGATTTATATAATCTAAGGTAAATGGTGATATTCCACCAAAATCATCAATCCCCACATCTATAAATTCTTTTTCAAAACCAATTACTAGGTTTGGCGGAACTTGTATTGCAATCTCGTTCTTAAAAATTATTTTCGCGATACCTACAGTCCTAAGAATTTCATCTATTGATATCGGATTTTCAGGTTGATATGGGACTCCTTCTTTATTTACAAAATTCTGAAGTATTACTTCTTGGATATGACCATATTTTTTATGAATTTTTTTGATTAAATATAAATCTTTGATTCTATCTTCAATAGATTCACCTATACCTAACAACAAACCAGTAGTGAAAGGGATTTTTAATTTTCCTGCATTATTGATATGTTCAATTCTTTTTATGGGTAATTTACTAGGTGAATGTTCATGTACACCTCCTTTTTCAAAAAGTTTCAAATTAGTGCTTTCCAACATCAATCCCATGCTGGCATTATAATTTTTCAGTTCCTTCATTTCTTCATAATTGAGTAATCCAATATTCGTATGCGGCAATAAATTGAAATCTAACAAATATATACAAATATCCCTAACAAATTCAATATAATCATTATAGTTTCTACTCTCTAATTCTGATTTAACTTCTAAGAACTTATCAGGACGTTCTCCAGACATTAAAAGTGCTTCTTTACAATTATAATCTAAGCCTTTTTGAATTAGTGTTATCATCTGCTCATTACTAAGCAAAATAACATTTCCTTCACTGTTTATCTTTTGAATTTTATAATTATAAAAACAATAACCACACTGATTAATGCAATAATTTGAAAGTGAAAGTGTGAAATTTCTTGAATAAGTAATTGTATATCTTTTTTCTATAGGTAATTGAGCTTTAATTTCTTTAATTTTAGCTATTAATTGCTTTAAAGAGAATTTTTTAAACTCATCAAATCCATTCAAATTATTCATTCTTAACTCCTAATATATCTTAAAACTACATAATTTTCTCTTTTAACAACCTCTTTTAAGCTGAATCTTGGGGCTTCCAACATTTTATCAAAACCCTCTCCTCCAACTAAACTAATTCCGTCTTTACCACCTACTATCCAAGGGGCAATTGTTAATCTTATCTCATCTATTAAATCTTCTTTTAAAAAACTCCAGTTTAAGGTGCTCCCTCCTTCTAATAGGAGTTTTCGAACACCTAGATCATAAAGTAAAGGCATTAAATTAAAAACATCTACTTTCTTTCTCTTTCCAGATTGTAAAATTTTAACTCCTTTCGATTCAAAGTCTTTAATTTTTCTTGAAGGTATATTTTCAGTAGTACATATTATTGTAGGATATAATTCTGGTTGAAAAATAATTACTTTTGAATCGAGAGGAATAGAAAGATTACTATCTACAACTATTCTTTTATATCCTTTATGTTTATAATATTTTATATGAAGTTTAGGGTTATCTTTTAAAATTGTGCCTTTCCCCACCATTATTGCATCCACTTGAGTTCTAAGTTTATGTACCTCTTTCCAATCCTCTTCATTAGATATTTCAGGATCTCCTGTTTTAGATGCAATTTTTCCATCGATTGTCATTGCTGCGCTTAATATTACATAAGGTCTTTTATTTCCTTTCAAAAACAATTTCTCCTCGGATATAAGTTCTTTTAATATTTTCTGATTTGGTTCTTTGAACAATATGTGGAAAAATATTATTATTATCTAATTTATGAATGTAAAAATTAGGTTCATTTAAATCAATCATAAAAAAATCAGCAAATTTATCTTCTGATATAGAACCATACGTGCATTCTAACTCAAAATTTTTTGCTGCATTAACAGTTACCATCTTAAGTAATTCTTTTGAAGAAATTTTTGATTCTACTTTATCTTTACTTAAAACCCGGAAAATCATATATAAATAACGCATTTCTTCAAACAAATCAAGACTATTTACCATTACATTATCTGTACCTAAACTTATTGGGATATTTAATTTTACTATATTGTTGATAGGTGGAAATCCAACTCCAAAATACCCATTACTTCTTGGACATAATATTATTGAAAGGTTTTTTTCCTTAATTATTTTTAAATCTTCATTTAAATATTGAGTGCCATGGATAATGTTATTAACAATACCATCTTGAATTATATCATCAAATACAATTTTATCTCTTGCTAATTCAGCATCATGACATGCAATTATTTTTTTGTTTTTATTGATTAATTTTCTCAAAAGCTCTTTAACCTTAAGCGGTATGTGTGTATAACTTGCAAACCCAATACCATCTGCAATTTTATATACAGGTTCAACTTCATTATATGTCTCAAATCTTCCTAAGACTAGATAATTTATAGGAAAATCTTTTAAGGCTTTTTTTAAAAGACTGATCCCTTGCAATCCTTTTTCTCGAAAATCTATAAAGAAAGTTATTCCATTTGATAACATTTCTAAAACAGAATTTATCATACCCCTTATTTTAATCGCTTCAGGAATCGTTTCAAGTAATTTATGTTTTAGACCGTTTGGAGGTGCAACTACGTCAACCAGATTCATGTTTATACCCGCTTCTTTCGCAAAACTATCTCCAATATGAACATGAGAATTTATAAATCCCGGCATCATTAATAAATTTTTTTCCTTAATAGAATGAGTATCATTATCCCCTAAATCATCATAAGAAATTGTAATAATTCTTCCCTCTTTATTTATTTCAATATTGATATTTTTTTTAAGATCTAAATTGTCCCCAATAAGTCCAAATTCACTAAAAACCTGTTTATTTGACATGATTTTTTGAAGAAATTTTTAGTAAAATTTCAAAAAATAATATAATTGAATATATATTATTAAATTTGGTGCATCTTTTAAATAAAGACGTTAAAAATCGGTGATATTGAATTCCGCAATTTGAAAAAGATTTACAAGATTCTGGCTCTTCAATAGATGTTCCAATTGACAAAATCGGTATTGTAGGAGTGGAAAAAAAAGTAGAAATAGTCCAAGAAAATAAAAAATATTCTTTTTATCCAAAGATTTCAGCTTTAATTTCATTGCCCGGTCACAAAAGAGGGATCCATATGTCTCGAACTAGCGAAACTATAGAAGAAATTATTAACGAAGTAATTTTCAAACCTACACCCTCAGTAGAAGTGGTTGGGGATAGAATAGCAAGAAAATTGTTAGAAAGACATCCATACACAGAAAAGGTAAATGTGAAACTTGAAGGTAAAATTATTGTCCAAGCTAAAGATGATCAACAACGAACTATTCAGAAAGCGTATGATATCAGTTCTTTTGTAAAAGTAAAAAAGAGTAAATCTGGAAAAATAGATTTTAATTATTACATCGGAGCTAGTGCCGTTGGTATGACTGTTTGTCCCTGTGCTAAAGAAATGAGTGAAGAATATGCAGCAAGCGTGATTAAAAATAGGCAAGATATTAAAATCTCTGATGATATAACTGAGAAACTTCTAAATATTTTACCTTTTAGCTCACATAATCAACGTTCAACAGGCACAATAATCGTTCAAATTAAAGACTTAGATAATCATAAAATCGACGTTTTAGATATAATTGATATAATCGAAGAAAGCATGAGTGGTAAAATTCAATCTGTCTTAAAGAGACCTGAAGAAGCTAAACTAGTCAGAACAGCTCATTTAAAACCATTATTTGCTGAAGATGTTGTAAGAGAAATGGCTAAAAATTTCATATTAAGAAATTTTCCTAATTTAGAAAATGATTTTAAAGTTATTTTCAAAATTGAAAGTTATGAATCTATTCATCCGCATAATGTATATTCTGAATTAAAAACCACTATTGGAGAATTAAAAGAAAGAATAAAAAGTTAATTATCTAAATAAATTTATTTATTTTTCTTTAGAAAATTCCTGTAAATAATAATATAGTTTTTTACACTGATTATCTTAGGATTTCCTCTATAGCTTGATGGAATTGTCGCATTACATCTTGAACATAGATTTGACCTTTGCATCCAATCTTTAAATTCATCTGCATGAGCGGGATACCTACATTTTGGGCATAAAATTATTCCTCTACCATTATCTTCAGGTAATTTAGGTAATTTAAAACAAAAAATGCATTTAAAATCGTCTACTGAAAGAAGACCTGCTTTTGGGTTGAATTTGCTAAAATCTCTAGATCTTATGCTCCTTTGGGTAATTATAGTAGGTTTTGCTGTTGTCTTCCTACTCACAGTTCGAGAGGTTGTTTTAGTTCTCGTTTGAGTTGACCTTCTTTGAGAAGTGGGAGTAATTCTAGATGATCTGGTTGTTCTACTTGTGCTTACGTTTTGTCTTCTAGGGCTTGATATTCTCTGAGGAGACGTCAAATGATTCAATCTATTTGTACGTCTTGTGATATAATCTCTTGTTAATGCGGTTAATCTTCTTTGTGTACCGAATATTCCTGAAACAATAAATATTAAAATTGTACTAATAAGTAAGAGTAAAAGATTAAGATCTACGTAAAAATGAACAGGGATTATTAAAGTTTCATAAAAATCAATAACAGCATAAAATATTATCCAATAAAAAATTATATAAAAAATAACTATTAAAGCCAATATATAGCCGATTGTACGTGCGTTTATTGCTTTCGTTCCAAAATATATTACATTATATTTTTTGAAACACCGATATAAAGAATAAGAACCGTATATTACATAAGGTAGTCCAAATATAATACTCCACCAACTTAAATATAACCCTGATCCCTCAAGGAGATTTTCTCCCAATAAACCCGTAAAATTTCCCCAAATTGAATAAAAAATCCCAACAAATACAGGACCAATAGCAAAAAAAGCAGTATTATGAGGAGAATTAAATTCACGATAACGCTTTATATTTTCAAAGACTTTGAAAGAAAATATCAACCAGATTCCAATTAACACCCAGGTTGCGAATACATTAAATGAATCTAAAATAATACCGTGTATTATACCTATGAGTGAAAATATTATTAATAGTATAACTATAGATTTAGCTTTCACCACCGTCAATATTCACCAAGTATATATAATTTATTCTTCATCATATTCCAAGTAGACAGCTTTCCCCTCAATAACAGGATTCATAAATTCTAGAATTTCTGGAAGCATCTTAATATCTAATGATCCCTTTATGCCGTATACTAAAGGATACCAAGTTTTTGTTTTCAAATTTGCACGATAAATCTCAAAACCCGCCGAAGTTCCATCAATAAGGTATGGATCTATAACAAGTGCGACAGCTTTATCCCAGAGTTTTTGATATCTTGCTTGAGTACCAATATCCTCTGCGCTCATCCAGCAGCCATAAGAAGGATGGCTGTGAAACCATCCACATATAAATAGCTTTTCTTTTTTAATATCTCGATATGCTCTCGCATAGTTTTTATAATCTTTAATTTCAGCATACACAGCAGTACCATGACCCATCGGATACGCATCCTCAATATGTAAGATACCATTTTTATCATCTAATTTACCAGCTAGTAATCCTATTACTTCTACCCATTTTTCTTTTGGTATCTTAGAATTAGCATATTTAAGTGCATGACTAGCTATTTTTAGAATTGCTTTTACCGAAATATATATTTCTTTCTCGATTATATCCTTAGGAGCTATTTTTGATTCCTCTTCAATTGATGATATGGTGGGATTAGTAGAAGTTGAGTGTTTTATCGTTTGCTTTTCAGGTGATTTTTTAGATATCATCGAACTAATTTCATCCACTAGTTCTTTCTCTTCAAATTTTAATTCTTCATAGATTTCTTCTAATAATTCCTTTTTAATTATATCCTTAATTTTCTTCTTGATAGTTTCTTTAATGGACTCTTTATGCGAAGTTTCCTCTCCCATTTCAAATTTCACCATTTTTTATTAGCGTACTTTTTAACTAAATTTTTAACTTTTTTCTCGAAAAATTTAGGATTTTTCATCATTTCTATTGCTGCTTTTTTATTAAAGACATCTGTAGGATTTACATATTGCCCACGAGTGTTTAACATTGCAATTATCGCTTGGACAACTGTAACAGCTGTTTTTGATGGACTCCATCCACCTTTTTTACCAATTAATGAGGGATCTACTAATGCTAGACAAATATTTCTCTGCCCTTTATATTCACTCGGTTTTGGCCAAAAATTAGGATGCCAGATTGGAGTATGCAATCTTACAAAAGGTGGTTGTTTAGGATACTGGGCAGGGAATTTCATTTCCAATCTAAAAAGACCACCTGCATAAGCAGTACCTTTGGGTCCTTTAATAGTAAGGGCTAAATGATCAATGCTTTTCTTCTTAGGATTAAATGGTTTTAATTGAATGATTGTGCCTTCCTTATGCAATTTTTTTAATCCCGCAAAATCTCGGGAAACACGACTACTTCTTATACTCATATTCTCAACCCTTTTTATCTTCTCTAATTCTATTTTAAAATTTTTTTTTTAAATATATATTTTTTTCTTTAAAATTTCATTTAAAATATTTTTTGATTAAAATTCTATTTTAATTTTAAGGTTACAAAAATTTCTCCATCTCTAAACCCAGCAGCTGTCATGAATTCGTAATTCATTAAACCATTGTCAATTGGATTCTTTTCTAAATCTACAATCTTAATATCATTGAAATCCATTAAAGTAAGAATTGGTTCAGAATCTGGATCCAATTTATACCCATGTTTTACTAATATCTTAATTATATTTATACAGGGGGATTCTGATCTTAATTTTATAGATACTCGGGGAACTTTATTACCACATTGAGAACATTCTGGATTTCTTGGTTTTTTGATATGGTAAAATTTCATTGTTATTGCATTAAAAATAACATAATTTTTAATAGGTTCTCCTAATCCTTTATGACCCCTTTTCCAATGAAGAATTTTAATTGCTTCATGTGATTGTAAAGCAGATATAACTGCATTTATAGTTATTATCCCTGGATCATGCCTATCAATAATTTTCACAATATCGTCGTTCGTATATTCAGGTAAGAAATTATATTTATGTACTAATTCATTTGCAACCTTCTGGATAAATTTTATATCATTTATATCTTTTGGATTTGGATCTCTGTCAAATTTTTCTTTAAAAGCCATATCTCCTTTAAAAAGGCAATGTATCCTTTTTCGCGGGATTCCTACTACTGTACAAGCAGCCATATCATCAATTTCTCCTACAGGTAGCGGATTACACTCATAACACGCATTTTGATATGGAAAGATTGTGTATATATGACCATGATAACCAGATATTCCTCCATCTACTAAAGGCTTTTTAAATCTTATACACTGAGCATTTAAATTTAGGCGAGCATTCATTGAATCAAGACCACCTATAACAACGTTGGCTGCTTGATATATTGCGGGATCTAATCGTTCTAAGGAGGTATGATAACCCTTAACAACAATATTGGGATTAATTTCTGTTAATTTTCTAGCAGCTATAACTGCTTTAGGTTGTCCTATTTTAGCTCCTGCAAAAAGAATTTGACGGTTCAAATTAGAATGCTCAATGATATCTAAATCGACAAGATCTAAGTGCCCTACGCCTAACATTGCTAAATTCTTAGCAATCTCGCATCCTAACCCTCCTACACCTGCAATTAAAACCCTTGTGTTTTTTACCAATTTCTGGGACCAACCCTCAAGACGAAATTGACGGTCATACAAACGTCTCTCTTTCACTGATAATTCTTTCGCAAAAAAATCTGAATCCTTATCCAATTTTATCACCATTAATATTAATAAAAAAAAAAAAAAATG
>CAYSZJ010000097.1:0-16488 GCA_964435435.1 uncultured archaeon | reverse complement strand
AATAGGTGGGATATTAGTCGAATTACTCGAAGATGTGAGTTTCAGAATTGCACCAATTACAGAATATGATGCTAACGAGATGATCCACGAAATAAAGGGGTTCCCTATCTTAGATGGATATCGCGGTAAACCAAAAGCGGACCTTGATGCAATAGTTAAGACATTATTAAAAATATCTGATCTTGTTGTCAAACATGAAGAAATTAACGAAATGGATTTAAATCCGGTATTTATTTACGATAAGGGGTTAGTTTGTGTCGATGCAAGAATAATTTTAAAAAAGAAAGAAGAAAACAATTAAGAACGGGTTATCCTTTACCTAATCTCTTTTTAAATTATTTTCTTACAATTAAAGTTTATTTATTTTATATATCCTCTTTTATCCATTATTGCATTTTATTAAATTAAAATTAAAATCATTTTGAAATCAGATAAATTTATAGGATTTAGTCGCGATAATAACTCATACAATACTATTTAAAAACAAATATTCATATATCTACAATCTTATTAGTGTTAATGATTATTGTTATTATAAAAAAATTATAAATTTAAAATTAAATAGAAAAATTTTCTGATGATTATGCAACACTCAAAAAACAACAAAAGTAAGCGGATCTTAGTTCTTATATTGTTAGCAATTAACTTGAGTTTACTAAATTTCATCTTTATGAACTTAAATTTTAGTAAAGAGGATGAGGTTTTTTCGTTTCAGGACGATAATCTAAGATTGGCAAATTATCCGACTAGTTTTAACGGTACTGGGGAAAATATCAATATTACTCTTCACCAATCTTATTTGAATACTTTTTTTAATACTCCATTGAACGCTTCTGATTCGAATAATAATAAATTTATATTACCATGCCCTACAGATACTAATTTTAATTCGAGTTATACTAATATAACTATAAATGATATATATGCTCCAAATAGAATCATTAATATAGAAGAGGGAACAAGTATTTCTGAACCTATTGATACTTATGATTGGGCTTTTTCTTTTACAGTATTGGGCAATGGAACATTAAATAATTTTACAATGTGTTTTACTGAAGATCATCCCACTGAAAAAAATGCTACTATTGGTGTATATTTATATTCAGCTATTTGGGATACTACAGAAAAAGAAATGAAACCAAATACTTGGTTGGCTGATTTGGTTGATCCTTATCAGATTGATGATGGATCAAGTGCAGTTTGGTATAATTTCACAAATTTAAATACTGATTTAGATGTTTCTAAGACTAATAATAATACATTTTTTATTTATATTCATCAAAATACACCAGATACGCAGGCTAGAGTACGATTTCATTATGAAGATGATGGTTCAACTGATGATTCATTAGCATGGATGGATTGGGGTAGTAGCACTTGGTCATTCTATACTTATGATCCATCGTTAAAAGTTTTTCTAGATCCTCTAGACAATAATCCACTTCCTTCACAAATAAAAATGAAAATAAATAATTATCCAGTCTTAGATACATTAGGTGGATCTGGTTATTGGGAGTCTACTGATGTAAATAGTAGTGGATCTGGAAAATTGCATTATGTTGTTTCCGCTAATTGGTGGGATGTCACGTGTAATATTGCTCAAGTTCAAATTAATTATACAAAGACAGATTTACAAGCTACTTCAAAATTTAACATTGCTGAGAGTGGTTCAACTGTGAATTGGAATGCTTCTATAGTAAATTTAGATGATTTTAATTCTACATTCAGCCAATATTGGATCAATTTTACCGTTCCAGTGATATGGAGTAATTTTAAAGCATTTAATGATACTATTGAATTAACTGACAATACTACGCTGGGACCACCAATAAATAAATATAGGGAATATCAAATTTATAATGCTAGTAATGGTCCAAATTGGTATATTACTGCAGAGTCTGCAAATTTACTAAATGAAATAAACATATTTGTTGATTCTGTTAAGTATTATAATTATACAGTAAATTATGATAAAACTATTGATATTTTAGGTAATTTTTCAGAAGTAATTAAAGATGGAAAAGCAATTATTGAAGTTTATAGTCCTGATTTCACAGGCAATTATTTAAATCACACAAATTACAATGATACCATCACAGCAACAAAAGAGGTATCTCTTGGTAATTGGACAATTAAAAACAATGCTACGGATTACGGTGTGTTTATTACCCGTATGGGATGGAATAATGGTACTGCTGCAGGATTTTTGATTGATAGTTTAACAATATTGGGCATTTCAGACTTAGTACCTAGTTTGCCAGATGACGTTTTTTATGCTAATGAGAAATTTAATATAACAGTGTATTTTAATGATACAGGTCAAGAAAAAGGAGTTATAGATGGGGATATTAGCTATAGCATAGAGGGTTCAACATTCAGTACAGATAATGTAACAAATTTACAGGATGGAAATTATACTATTACTATTGATTGTAATGATACAAGATTTAATGGTTATGGTCTAAATACGGTTGAAATTCACGCAAATAGATCTTTTTTCAATAATCAGAGTAAAATGGTGCAATTCACAATCTTAGGAAATACAACTTTAAATTATTATAATTTTGTGAATGGGTCTTATTATAACTCATCTCAATATTTCAATATTACTATTAAATATTATGATGAAATTAAAGAACTTGGGATTGATGATGCTAATATAAATTACAGTCTTAATGGAGGGGTAGATTGGAGGCAGGATAATATAGAAAACCTTGGAAATGGACAATATAATATAACTATTTATTGTAATGATATCAATTTTACTAATTATGGTCCACAAATTATTTTAGTTAATGTGAACAAATCCTTTTATGAAAATCAAAGTATTAGATTTGATATCACGATTACAGGAGATACAGGATTGACATTTACGAAGTTACCTGATAAAAGTTTTTATTATTCAGATGAAATTTTTACTATGACAGCTTATTATTACGATACGTCTAGAAATGAAGGAATAACTGGTGCCTCAATAGAAGTTGATATTGAAGGAGAAGGGTCATATGACAGTAAATACATATTAGAAAGTGGAAGTGGGAATTATGATATTACTGTAAATTGTAGTGAACCAATATTTGATAGGTATGGTTCATTTAATCTAATAATAAATGGTAGTAAACAGAATTATTATGATTTTTTAAATACAAGCGCTCAAATAATAATAGGAAATACAACTTTGGAAGTTCTTGATCCTTCAGATGGTTCAATTTTTATTGATAGACAAACATTTAACATAACCATTCAATATAATGATGTTGTTAAGGATGAAGGTATTGCAAACGCATGGATAAATTACAGCCTTAATGGGGGGTTAAATTGGAGGTATGATAGTTGGACGTATATAGGAGAAGGGAAATATAATCTAACAATTGACTGTAATGATCCTCAGTTTATAAGTTTTGGATTTATAAACATTATTATTAATGCATCAAAACAAAATTATAATAATTTATCGAGGACTCTCACAATTCATAGACAAATAACCACTACGATTGAGCCTTTAAATAATGTAGATTTAGGTTCAGTAATAAGAGGTCTCAATGTAAGTTATACTTTTAATTATACTGATTATACCAAAACACCAATCATAGGTGCGAATTGGACAAGAGTGAGTCCTTTCTATGGATTTGATGTATTTTTAAAAGATTGGGTTAATGGTACTTACACTATTCATTTAAATACTACTAATGTTGATGTTTCTGGTTCTCCATATACGTATATATTTACTATTTCTGCGATAGGAAACGAAACACAGACAATAAGTTTAATTATAGATGTTACGATTATAGAGACGCAAATAGAAAATCTTGTTTGGAACCCCTTAATTGCAAGAAATTCCGGATTAAATCAAACTATTCGTTTCTATTTTAATGATACCATAAATAATAAAGCAATTTTGGGTCTTATAACCAATAATATAAAAGTAACCAATTATGCAACTGGAACAATATGGGATAGAGGGGATTTCAATTGGAGACTGATTGATTTATGGAATAATGGAACGTATATTCTAGATGTCAGCACAAAGGGATTAGATTCTGGGTCGTATACATTAGGGCTTAATGTGTCGAAATTTCCAAATTATGATGTCAGGTTAGCTTATATTCCATTTTACTTGAGGGGAAATTATACACAATTTAATTTGATTTCAATTTCTGATCCTGGTGGAGCACTTACATCCATTAGTTCAGGACATCATTATAGAATTTTCAAAGGGAGTGTTATTAATTTAGAATATAGCATATCTGACTTAGAATTTAATAATAACACTGTTACACAGGCAGCATCATCTTACTATGTTTCATACAGAAACCTTAATACAGGAGCAATTGGTTCTCTTCAATCAAATATACAATTTGTATATCCAAATCATGATGGAACTGTTAGTACTTCAATTTCTGAGTTAGTTGCTGGAAATTATTTAATTAATATTGCAACTGCTTTATCTAATTATGAAAACGCAACTTTTACGTTTAATTTGACAATAATAGAAAAATATAATGTTAGGTTTACAGTACTCGATATCCCAACTGAAGTTACTGCAGGTAATGTTTTTAATATAACAATTTTAGCAGAATATTATGATGGTACAGTTTGGCTACCCTTAATAGGAGAAAATATTATTGTTACACCCTATTTTGATGGTGTTGCTGGAGATTCTATAAATCCAATATTTACAAATAGTTCAGGCATATATATTTTTCAGATTCCTACAAGAACCGATGCGATGAATATAACACTTATAGTAGAAATACAAATTACATACAATCATCTAGGAGATACATTAGAAATTTCAGATATTATATTAAATCCACCTCCAGCGGGGTTAACATTTGAAGATTTATTACCATATCTTATAATGATTGGCGCCGCAGTTGCTGTAGTCGGTGCTTCACTAGGAGTTTACCGTGGTGTTGTTGTTCCTAAAAAGCGAGAAAAAGCACGAATTCTAACTGAAGTTAAGACTATTTTTGATGATGCAATTAATCTAGAACATGTATTAGTTCTACATAAGGGTACAGGTACATGTGTTTACTTCAAATCTTTTGGTTCCGAAGCAATTGACCCAGAATTAATTAGCGGGTTTATATCAGCTATAAGTTCTTTTGGAAAAGATTTAGTTTCTCAAGAGGAATTGAATGAAATAAGTTACGGTGACAAGATGTTATTATTATCTGATGGAGAGTTTATAAGAATAGCTCTAGTGCTCTCTAAGAAAGCTTCGATAATTCTACGTAAAAATTTAAAAGAATTAATAAGTTTTTTTGAAAAAACATATGAAAATGAGCTTCCAACATGGAGAGGGCAACTAAATATATTCAGAGATGCAGGGATACTTATTGATGAGGTTTTGAACACTTCAATTATATTACCTCATGAGATTACGTATGAGTTTTCAAATATTAAAGCATTGAAGATTTCACATTCAAGAGATGTGCACAAAATTGCAAATAGTTTGATAAAAGATTCTGAAAGGAACTTTTTCTTTATTGCTACTCTTCTAAAAGAAGCAAGTGAAAAATCTAGTAAAGACACTGCAGAAATCTTCATGGGTATTAAGGAATTAAGAGACATGAAAATTTTGATGCCAATAGAAATATCTGCTATTGAAGCACCTCCTATTTCTCAACAAGAAATAAATCTTATAAATCAAAAAGTAGCAAGTCTAATTGATTTATCTCCAGAAGAGAAACAGAAATTGGTTAATGATTTAGCTCAAATGGGTCCCGCGGAAAGAGAGGCTTATTTTGCAAGTTTAACAGAACGCCAAGAGATTGTTTCAGCACCTATTGAAGCTAAACCAGGAGCTGCATTAATTGAGAATGTAAAAGAGGCTAAAAAGGAAATTAAGAAACTAAACAAAATTGCAAGAGAAAAACTGGATAAGAAAGATTTTGATAAATCTATTGAGATATTCCAGAATGCTGCACAAATAGCTCTGAATTGGGACTTATCGAGGGAATTTACCGTATTAGATGATATTATGCGGAAGATTAAAATAAAAGACCTTAAAATAAAGATGAAAAAACTCGAAAATGAAGCAAAAACTGCGGCTAAAGAAGAAAAATATAGTGAAGCAGCACAAAAATACAAAATGTCTTCAAAAATTGCTTCAGAAATTTTTAAGTTAGGAGTAACAGAAATGACTAAGGAAGTTAAACGATTAACGAATAAAGCTAAAGAGTATGAAAAGCTAGTTTAAAAAAAAATTTTTAACATTTTTTTATAATTTTTTGAATTTTATAATTAGATTTACTTTAAGAATTGTTTTTCTTTATTTTGTTATTTTAAGTTTAAAAACCTATGTTACTAAAAGAACAACTTTAACTTATTTTTGAGAGAAATTATAAATAGTAAAACAGCTATCCTATATATATCTATTTTGCATATATGAACTGAATTTCAATTATCTTTATTTAGGGTATTGATTACCGTAAAAGAAATATGTCAGATCAAAATCAAAAAGATAAAGTAGTTATCAATTCAGATGTCAGAAAAATTATTGAAAAACTTGTATTAAAAATTCTCTATGAAAAAAAATCAGTTAAAACGCTAAAATTATTAATTGATAACGTTCTAGAGGGCGCTGTTAAATCCAGAATTACTATTTCCGAAAAAGTAATAAATAAAATAATACAGCAAATGAATAATGATAATAGAATACAATTTACACAGAGAGAAGGTTGGAAAATAAAAATTTGAGATACGATTTTTTAATCAGATATTCCATTTTCTGTTATACTAAAGACGGCTTCACCCTCTGGTAAATGAGGAGCATCAACTACTTTTGCAATCCTCTGTTCCCCTTTTCCTTTTCTTAAATAAACCCTAATTGTTGAACCATGTGCAACAACATTTCCACCAGTAGCTTTAAGAGGGTTACCATAAAATACATCAGGTTTAGATTGGACTTGATTTGTAACTACAACTGATAAATCAGGATAAATATCACATAACCTTAATAAATCATGCAAATGAGCGTTGATAGTCTGTTGTCTACTAGCTAAAGTGCCTCTTCCAATATACTCGCTTCTAAAATGCCCTATTAATGAATCAATGACAATTACTTTTATATTTTTTTCTTTAATGATATTAGTGGCCTCTTTAATTAGTAAAATTTGATGATCAGAATTATAAGCTCTTCCAAAAACAATATTTTTTAACACATTCTTATAATCTAAATCGAGTCCTTCAGACATTTGGATTATTCTTTCTGGTCTAAAAGTACCTTCCGTATCAATATACAATGCTCTAGCTTCAAGTCCACCTTTTTCTTTGGGTAATTGTACATTCACACATAATTGATGCATAATCTGAGTTTTTCCAGTTCTAAATTCTCCAAAAAACTCAATTAAACTTCCAGTCTCTACACCACCGCCTAATAAATCATCTAGCTCTTGACTACCAGTAGTAACTCTCGCAATATTCTTTCTATGTTCCCATATAACGTCAGCAGATTTAAATCCTATGCCCAATTGTTCCATTGATGCTTTAATTAGTTTTTCAGTAGTTTTATCACCAAGACCACTTTCTTCTTTAATTATTGAAGGTGGTGTATAGGCGATAGATTCAAGGCTATTGAACCCTGCTTTTATAAGTTTATTTAATGTAGCTTCCCCTACACCAGGGAGCTCTTTTACAGCAATTACACAATTACTTTCATCATTTTCATCCTCATCCTCATCCGTGTCAATATCAATCTCATGCTCTATTTGAGGTTCAATTTTATCAATGCTTTCTTCCTCTTCTAACTCATTAAATGCTTCAATTAATTCTGTTTCTTCATCATAGGCATCTTCATTCATTTCTTCCCCAGATCTTTCCAACTGAGCATATTTGAAATGATCTTTATAAATCTTTCCTTTAGTATGCGTTCTTTTACATTCGGGACAGTAATATGCTTCTCCCATTTCAACTTTACTTCCATTGTTTGCCTCTACTGCTTTAGCCAAATTTTATCACATAAATTAAATTTTAGTGTATTTTTTAAAGGTACTTATTTTAAGTTAAGTTGTATCGCGCTTTATTTTAAGTAAAATAGAGTTAAGATTTTCAAATTTTTTTTGTAAATATCGTAGCTAAAAACGACATTATTAAGACAGATTTTTAGATTAATAAAATAATAAAAACAAGAGTAGATTATATTATCCTATTATTATTAAACTAAATTAGTGAAATTAAAATGGGGTCAAACTTAGATTTAGAATATTATCCTGAGTTAAGTGAAGAAACTTTGCAAGATTCAGTAAATAAAATCAAAAATTATAAAGATAAATGGAGTCCTCCTTTTTTTTTCGATACAAAATCATATTTAGATCTCAAAAAAATTGAAGAAATTTCAAATCAGTTTTTAACAGAGAATTTAAAAAACATTATAATTTTAGGAACAGGGGGTTCAATTCAAACTTTATTAGCATTAAAACACCTATCAAAAAAGAAAATTTTCCCTATTACTAGTTCAAGAGCAGTAGAATTGAAAGGATGTTTAGATAAAACTTCTCCTGAAGATTCACTCGTTATTCCTATATCTAGAGGAGGAGAAACTTTAGATGTTAATTCTACAATTGGTACATTTTTAAATAGAGGATATAAATTTCTAGGATTATCTTCTATGGGAACCATGAATGAAATTCTAAAATCAATTAATTATCCAATTTTAGATGTTCCTGATCTTTCTGGACGATATGCTGGGTCTGTTACTAATGTTGGTATTGTTCCAGCATATATTTCAGGTATTAATATTAGAGAATTTCTCTCTGGATTAGAAGAAGGTTATAAATTATTTTCTACATATGAAAAAAATCCTGCGTTAGAGTTTTCAACATATTTATTTAATTTATATGAGAGGGGATTTAAAATGATTTTTTCAATGCCTTATTCAAAAAATCTTGAGGGATCTGTTGGATTATGGGTTCAATGTATATCCGAAAGTACAGGGAAAGATGGAAAAGGTATGATTGGAGCATATCAATCAGCGCCTATTTGCCAACATTCTGTGTTAGAGTTTTTGCTAGGGGGAACTAAAGGAATTGTAGTGCCAATATTATGGACTATTAAGAAAGAAAATCTTGATTTAACACTGAATTCTTCTATAGATTTGGTTAATGGTAAATCAGCTCAAACAATTGTAAATTATCAAGCTGATGCAACTTTTCAAGCTTTAATTCAGCAAGGTGTTCCTTCAGCAAAAATTTCGTTAAAAAATCCTTCTGAATTCGATATTGGATTTCTCGCAGCATTCATTTTATCATCAGTTTATTACCTATGTCTATTACTTAATGTGAATTGGGCATCAAATCCTAAAGTCAACATTGGGAAAAAAATTTGTAATGAAGCATTAAAAAAAGCGACAACACCAGAAGAACAACGACAAACTCGAAGAAAAATAGCAATAGATAAATTTAAAGACTATAAAGACTAGATCTCGTATTCTTATTTTTTATTTTTGATTTATAAAAGCGCTATATAATACATTAATGGCTTTTTTGCAATTCTTTCTTTCAATTATTGCCGTAAAGTTTAACTCAGAAGATCCTTGAGCAATCGCTAATACATTAATGTTGTTTTCTCCTAACGTTGTAAATACCTTTCCTGCTATACCAGGTGTATGAAGCACTCCTGCGCCAATAATTGCAGCTAAAGAAATATCGTTATTTATTTTAATACGAAACCATTTCTTTCCAAAAAATTCAGAATCTCTTAAGAGGAAACTTACTTTTTTTGAATCTTCAAAATCTATTCCAAAGGTTATATTATTTTCTGAAGAACTTTGAGATATAAATATAATATTTACATTATTATCCCCCAAAAGGGAAAAAAGTTTAGAAGCAGTACCAGGTAATGGAACCATCATATCACTCTCAATAGTCACCATCGAAAGTTTATTAATTGACGTAATAGCTTTAATTATTTTTCCATTTCTTATGATTTCCTTAGTAAAACTTGTAAATTCATCCGAATTAGGATCACTAAATGGTCTAATTTCAGAAGGAATATTTCCTTTCTCACTAACATCAAGGCATAATTGATGTAAAATTTTTGTTCCAAAAAAAGCAAGTTCTTTTGCTTCAATATAGGAAATCTGTTTCAATAAAGATGCTTTCTCTGAAATTTTTGGATCAGCATTTAATAATCCTTTGACATCTTTCCAATAGATTACTTTGCAATTAAATGAATTTCGTAAAGAATATGCAAGAATAGCAGCCGTTAAATCACTCCCTCCTCTTCCAAGTGTAGTTATTTTTTTATCTTTTTTTGTTGCACCATAAAATCCAGTAACACAAATTATAAGATTCGGATCAGATCTCATTATAGGTATTAATTTTTCATTAACTAGAATTTCTGTATCCTCTAGGATCGGAAAAGCATTTCCAAAATTATCGTCTGTAATAATAATTTCATTTGAAGAGATAAATCTGGATTTAATCCCAATAGAGTTTAAATATTGTGTTAAAACAAATGTACTTAAT
Organism: uncultured archaeon; assembly: GCA_964435435.1. GTDB lineage: Archaea > Asgardarchaeota > Lokiarchaeia > Sigyniarchaeales > SOKP01 > Loki-b32. The sequence continues at coordinate 6,016 of CAYSZJ010000097.1, read as the reverse complement.
TTTTCTCCATAACTTATGATAAGATCTTGTATATCTATACTTGGCCTAATTAACTGTATTACACGTCCTAATTGTCTTAATTCTTCAATATTTTTGCGTAAATAGTATAAGGATTTTTCATATTCTTCTTTTTTTGATTCGATTATTTGATCTATTAATCTTTTGTGAATATTATATACATCTTCTATGATATATTCACATTCTGAACCCTCATTACAAGATCTTTTATAAAATTCAATCAATTTATCAGTTATACCTATCATCGCTGAACTAACTACAACAAGTTTAAATTGTTCTAGATATTTTATAATGATTTCTTTTGTTTGAGCAAAAGATATAGCATCTTGTAAACAAGATCCACCAAATTTCATAATAATCAATTCTTCTTTTTTACTCTCCAAACTAACCAACTATGACACTCCTTTAATATTTATTTAAAGTTTTTCCTAGATAAAAAGAAAATCTAAAACTTAAAAATTAATTAACAAAGAAAATCGAATTATATTATTAAAATTTTACAAAACATATTATGTGAAATACATTGGTAAAAAAATTTAAAATACCTTGGGCCACTTGGAGAGAACCTGAATTCTTAGAATTAACTTTTCCAGATTCATGGAATATCTCATTATATAAAATGAACGGATCTGATGTTCCGGAATTAAAGGAAGAAGAAATTAAAAAATCTATTTTAAATCCTATTGGTGCTCCAAAAATATCAGAACTTGCAAAAGATAAATCTAATGTGGTAATTGTTATTGATGATATGACAAGGCCGACTCCCGTTTCAAAAATCATCCCGTATGTTCTTGAAGAATTGAATAAAAGAAATATTAAAGATGACCAAATTACTATTTTATTAGCAATTGGAGCACACAGACCAATGACACGGCATGATTGCATTCTTAAATTAGGCATAGATTTAGTAAATAGATTAAGGATTGAAAATCACCACCCTTATGAGAATTTAATATATTTAGGTGAATCTACGAAAGGAACACCAATTTTTGTAAATAAAACATATATGAATGCAGATTTAAAAATTGCGATTGGTGGAGTAATTCCACATCCTTTAGCTGGATTTGGAGGAGGAGCTAAAATTGTTCTTCCTGGAGTATGTGGAATAAAAACTCTTGAAGCGAACCATTCTTTTGGTATGAAAGGAGGAGGAGGAATTGGAAAGTTAACAGATACTAGAAGAGATATCGAAGAGATTGCTGAAAAAGTGGGTTTAGATTTTTCCATTAATGTTATTCTCTCTGATCTTGGAAAAATTTCAAAAATTTTTTCTGGTCATTTTAAAGATGCTCATAGAAAGGCAATGGAGTTCGGTAAACAATTTTATTCCACTAAAACTGATCAAAATAATCAGATTTGCTTTTTTAATTCTTATCCAGAAGATTCTGAGTTGAATCAGGCCCAGTACAAAGCGTTTAACTTCTTAATGACGGCTCCACGGCAAATACTTGATCAAGAGGGGAAAATAGTAATAATGACAGATTCTTATGAAGGGCGAGGTTATCATAGTCTCGTAGGGGAGACAGGATCAAAACTGTATAAAAACTTAGGAGAGACCATATTTTGGAAAGTTTTTGTTAATAAGAGAAAAATATATCTTTTTTCTCCTAATGTTAGTGAAAACGATAAGAATCACTATTTTCCTAAATCTGTGAAATTATTTAATGTGTGGAGTGATCTCATTCAAGAATTAGAAAAAAGTTATAGAGAACCCCCGAAAGTTGCTATTATTCCAAGTAGTATTCAATTATCTGAATAATTTGATAATAATTAGACAAATAAATGTAAAATGAATTAGTTAAGAATGAAAATCAATTATAATTTCTAAAAATCAGAAAATTATAATTTTCTTGCGATCAAAAAAAAAAATTAAAATCACTTGATAAACCTTGAGACTAAGTATAATTATTCCTTGCTATAATGAAGAAAAGACAATCAAACCTTTATTGAATAAGCTTTTTAAAACTAATTTTCCAATAGATCGAGAAATTATTGTTGTGGATGACGGTTCTAAAATAAATCATAAAAAATTAATAATGGAAGAGATAATCACTAAAAAAATTATTTTTATTCGTTTACCTAAGAATCAGGGTAAAGGCATAGCTATTCGCATTGGATTAAAATATGCAAGTGGAGATCTTTTCATCATTCAAGATGCTGATTTTGAGTATGATCCTTCAGATATTCCTAAACTTATTGAACCAATTATAAAGGGAGAAGTAGATGTTGTATATGGGTCTAGATTCTTTACAAAACCAAAGAAAATGAAAATATTCCATTACTTTGGGAATATTATTTTAACTAAATTAACGAATTTGTTTTATAACGTCAATCTGACTGATATGGAAACAGGCTATAAAGCATTTACAAGGAATATTTTAGAAGATTTAAAACTAAATGCCAGAGAATTTGAATTTGAACCAGAGATTACAGCACAGATCTTTTTAAACAGGCACTATATCAAAGAACTTCCAATTAAATACCATATTCGTAAATTTGGTTCTGCAAAAATAAATTTATTAGATGGAATTGAAAGTGCATTAGTTTTATTGAAGTATAGATATTTTTACGATTCAAAACTGTATCAATTTCTTTTTAATATTTATAAGTTTCACTTTAAAAAAATAGCTAAAAAATTTTTGACAGTTCTATCTCGTTATTTTAAAGAATAAATATTATAACTAAATATGATAGGAAAACTCCAACAAATGATAAGTAGAACGTCAATGTATGGTTGTTTATTTTTATCTCCCTTTCAATAAAACCTAAATTTAAATTAAATGAGAAAAAATCTCTTTCTATTAAAATTCCATAGAATATTATAGATTGAAACCACCTTAAGTATGAATAGCTAAAAATCATAAAAGAGGCCATTACTATAATTGAGACTATCACAATTTCAAATGCATCTGATTTTTTTAATCGGAAAAAAATAAAAAATAAGGAAATAAGCCCAATTGGTATTATCCTTATATATAGTGGCAAAAAGTCTCCATGAGAATACCATGCGAGCAGTTCAGTTAAATATTTTTCAAAAATTAACATAGGCATTATTAGGAATATTACTAAAATTGATGCCATTATAATAATAAATATCTTCATTTCTTTCCAATTTTTTTCATAAAGATATTTGAAGAATAAAAATCCTAATGCAGGTAATGTATAGTACTTAACACACATTGATAATGCTAAAAACACATAAAATAGATATTTAGCGTGTCTTTCTTTTTTAGGGTAATATATCAAAGCTAAAAATAAGAAAAAGAAAAAGAACATATCAGTAATATGATAACCGCAATTTTCTAAACTGAATGAGTTATTTAAAAAGAAAAAAGGATTTACTAAGAAGAGGCCAAAAGCATAATTTATATTTTTTACTTTAAAACTTTTTAGTACAAAATAGAACATTAAGGATGTGCCTAAGTCCCATATAAATGCCCAAAAAGCAAAAACTTCAATAAAACCAAACGATAATAGCCTAAAAAGGTCTAGAATTATGGTCCCTAGAGGAGGATAATAAATATTTTTATTGAAATTCAACCCTACATCGCCCCAAGAACGGCCAGGATAAATCATATGAGTGTAATAATAATAAAAAAGCATCAAAACTCTAAGAATAATACCTGTAAATATTAAAACTAATGCTTTTTTATCTAAAATTCTCTCTAAGATGTTTTTCCTTTTCTTGGGTTCTATTTCTTCCATATCTATTATTCATAATGATAATTTTATAAACTTTTCTAACCGTTAATAGTGAGAAAATTTAGTTTGTAATTGAATCAAGACTTTTTATTTTAACATTATATCGAAAAATAGAAAATCCTCCATAAAAAAAGAGATATACACTTCTAAATAGATGTTCTATAATAAAAATTGATAATATTTCAGTATAAGGAATAGATGGATAGAATACAAATATAAATAAAGCACCAATATTTTCAGAAATTCCCCACCCTCCTGGAGTAATTGGAAATATCTTACTAAAAAATAATAATATCATAGCTAAAACTAATAAAAATATATTTAGGTGGTATCCTAATATATAAAAAAATATTGAAATGATAAGAGCATCAATGATCCAAGTTGGGAAACCTAAAAGAATAATATAAAAAAATTCTCTCCTGTGATTTTCGAAATTCTTCATTCCCCTTTTAAAATTTTTGAAAAATCTCTCAATATAACTTGATAAATTAGCTGATATTTTTGTAATTATCTTTAAGATGGTTTCTGTTTTATACAGTATGAGGATTAAGAGGATAACAAATCCAAATATTAAAACTGCTCCTAAAATTATATATAATTGTATATCTTGCCCTAAAATTTCCACATTTTCTGTTCCTCCAAAACTCCCTATATAAAGGTAAATTAAAGATCCACAACTGATAATAAATAAAAGAATTAGGTCTAACACTCTCTCTATGGCAATACCCGCAACAGAATCACTTAATAGTAGCTCCTCCTGATCTTTAATGATAAGTATTTTAGCTACATCACCCAACTTACCTGGTGTAAAATCATTTATCACAAAACTAGCACCAATAGAGAAATATGCTGCACTAAAATCTATGTTTTTATCAATTCCCCTAAAAATTAATTTTAACTTTAGTGTTCTAAATAAAAAAGCTAGAGAATAAGCTAAGATAAATAAAAATGTACCCCAAAAACCAATTAATCTAATTCTTAAAATAACTTTGGGAAAATCGACAATAAAAAGCATTAATATTATAATTGAAATTGTAATTAAACCAATAAGGATACGTTTTCTCTTTTTTAGAAATGTTATTACTTTTTCAGGCTCTGCATCAGACATAAATTGAAATTCAAAATTATTTCTTTTTCTTAAAGTTTTTTAAATTGTTATAAAGAAAAGTAGATATTAGCCTAAAACTAGCTACGTTATTTTGGAGTTTTTCTCTTAGAATTAAGTTATAATCAGCAATTATATGATTCAAGAACTCAAAAATAGCTATGGAAGGTTTCTATAATCTCATAAGATTGGTAATATTGTTCCAAATACCATCCCATTAACAAAAAAAATACCTAACTCATGGTATTTTTACAACTTCATTATTCCATTTTTATTAATTTATGAACCTATGATAAAAAAAATAAGACATTATTCATATTTTAATAAAAATGAAAAAAGTAGAGTTACTCGCTCCTGCAAAAAATTTAAAAGCAATTAAAGCAGCATCGAAATACGCTGATTCAGTTTATTTTGGAATAAAAAATTTTAATATGAGAATGAGATCTGAAAATATAAATTTAGAAGATTTAGAAAATGTTGTTAATTATTGTCATAAGCAGGATTTAAAAGCATATTTAACCACTAATATTTTAGTTTATGACAATGAGGTTGAATTTCTTCGTAACATTATAAAAAAAGCAAAATATGCTGGAATTAATGCTATAATTGTTCATGATTTCGCCGCAATCCAGATTGCAAAAGATATTAATATTCCATTTCACATTTCAACACAATGTAATGTTTCTAATTCTTTATCTGCTAGATATTATGAAAATTTGGGCGCAGAACGCATCATTTTAGCAAGAGAATTATCTCTTGAGAAAATTAAAGAAATTAAAAGAAATTTAACAAAAACAGAAATTGAAACATTTATTCACGGAGCTATGTGTACTTCTATTAGTGGTAGATGCTATTTTTCTCAAGATATTTGTGGAACAGAGGAAAAATCTGCGAATAGAGGCAATTGTGTACAGCCATGTAGGAGAAGATGGTGGGTTAAAGAAAAATCTGGTACTGAATATATTTATGATGGAGTTAGATTTATGAATTCAAGAGATTTATGTACAATTGCTTACATTCCTGAATTAATCGAAGCTAAAATAGATGCTTTCAAAATTGAGGGTCGAATGCGACATCCTCATTACGTCGACGTAGTGGCGAAATCATACCGAGAAGCTATTGAGGCATATTATAACGGAACATTTACAAAAAAGAAAGCAGGTCGTTGGGTTTCAGAATTAAAAAAAGTTT
>CAYSZJ010000096.1:0-16579 GCA_964435435.1 uncultured archaeon | reverse complement strand
TAAATAAATAATAAAATATCTTAAAAAAATGCTTCAAAAAGATAATATTAATTCAATGGATTCTGATGAGGATGGTATATGGAGTCTCAAGATTCTAAAGGTAAAATCGTTAAAGAGACCTTCCCATCAGAGATCATATCAATAATAGGAGATATTTTAGCGGGTATTATTCTTTCTTTATTGATTTTACCTTTTGAAAGTTTTCTTATTTTAATATTAATGATCCCTGCCCTTTTATCTTTAAGAGGTAATTTAAGTGGACCCTTTATTGCTAGAACTTCTCGCGATTTTGTAATTGGAAATTTTTCAAAGAGGACATGGATTGAAAATATATTAGCAACATTTTCACTTTCTTTTATTACTGCTTTTTTTATTGGTATTTTTACAATTCTTTTAAATATGACCTTCTTTAAGGTTTTTATACTTCCTAATGGATATCTTATTGCGATACCTATAATATCAATTGTTTTAACTTTATCTATATCAATTCCTTGTTCAACAGGATTAAACTATCTAGCTTTCAGAAAAGGTCTAAACCCAAACAATGTAGTTAATCCTATTATGACAGCAATTGATGATTTTTTTACCGTTTTTTGTTTTCTTTTAACAATTATCTTATTGGGGGTTCCATAATGAAATACTTTGTAAAAATTTTCAAGGAATCGATAATAATTGTAGTTATTTCTTCCTTAATGGGGTTAATCTCTGGTACTTTATTATCTTTTAATGAAGAAATATTATATACAATTCCAATTATGTTATTAATTCTCCCTGCCTTGAATTCACTCATAGGAGATATTTCAACTGTACTCATATCACGATTAACCACACATCTTTATATTGGAACTTTACCTCCATTAATTCAAAAATCTGAAAGATTGAAAGAAGATTTTTATGGATTACTCATTACTCTTTTGTTAAGTTTAGTTTCTTTAATCTCTTTAGGTTATATGATTGGGGGAATTTCTGGTATAGAAATTGTTAACCCTTTTTTAATGATTTTAATTATCAGTATTACTGTTTTATTGATTTTCTTTATAATGTTTGTCTTACTCTTTACAAGTGCTATATTTTTATTTAAACGGGGGATGGATCCAAATAATTTTTTAATTCCATTTGTTACCTCCCTAGCAGACTTTCTAACGCCTTTTTTCTTAATTTTATTTATAATAATATTTATATAAAATCAAACTATTATGAAAAATGAGTGAACAAAACAACATGACTAAGCCTAGTAAAAAATTTAAATATAAGCCACTTTCTCTAAAGGATATCATTCGGGAAATGAAACAAAATATTGATTTAATGATTGATTTGGCTTATAGTGCATTAAAGTTCGGAAGCAAGGAGCTAGCTGACGAGGTTTATAATATTGAACAGAGAAATCATGAACTTACATTTCTATTAAATTTTCAAATAATTCAAGCACACCCAAGAGGTTTACAAGGAGCTAAAAAATTAGAACCTATAGTTGTTATGGGTTATGCTATTGATAAAATTTCTGATGCTTTATCTGATATCGCACGAGTAGTTTACATCAACAATGATATTTCATACTTTGTTCAATTATTTAGTGATATTAGTTATGTACCTGAACCCATCGTAAAAATTGTTGTAAATAAGGGTTGCGAGTTTATAGGTCAGGTTAGGACGGATATACATTTCAGATCTAAACATGGAGTTGATCTCATCGCAATCAGAAGGGGAAACAAATGGCTTTTTGAAAGAGATGAAAAGGTGCTAACAAATGATATTTTAATCGTCAAGGGTGAAATTCAACCTATAATTGAATTGAAAAATTTATGTTCTGACTTAGAACCTTTCTCATTTGATATAGAAAAACAAAAGGAAAAACCTTTTTTCGATCTTAAAAATCCAGATATTTGCGAAAAATTTGAAGAACTTCAAGCAAAATATGTTTTAATGACTGATATATCAGAATCTATGATCGAATTATCTTTAGCTGCCTTATTTTTTAATAATGAAGAAGTTGCCGAAGATGTTTTAGAAATGGAGGAATTGATGGATGGACTAAATATCGCTTTTGAAAAAGATCTTTTAGATTTAGTTCAATTAGTAGAATCACCTCGAGATCTTACAGGTGTTATGCGAATTATTTTTTCATGCGAATTGATATCAGATGCTGCTGCTCATATAGCAGAAAGCATCTTAAAAGGGTTTCAACCCCATAGAATTTTACAACAAGCCATTCGAGAGACTTCAGAGATTGTCGTGAGAGAAACACTTTCAGAGGATTCATATTTCAAAGATAAAACTTATGATGAACTACAGGATAGCCGTTATAAGCGTGGTTTCCATATCATTGCTCTAAAACGAAAAAATAAATGGATTTATAGCTTTAAACCTGATTTCACTTTTGAAGAAGCAGATCTACTAATAGGGTTAGGCCCTAAAGAAACGGTCTTGCAATGGAGAAGGTGTGTAAATCCTGAAAAATATAAGGAGTAAAAGAAAGTAATGGGTCAGTAGTAATGAAAGAAGACAATAATAGTAAAAAATTTCACAATACTATGCTTGAAATTGCTAATCAGGTGAGGAAGAATGCAGAAAAAATCAATATTAAAGATATATTGAATTCAATTGAGTTAATATTACAAATCCATAACCAAAATAATATGGTTTTCATATATGGTGCAGGGCGTTCAGGATTTATTGGAAGATGTTTTGCCCAAAGACTAATGCATTTAGGGATTAGATCTTGTTTTGTATCAGATGCTGTAACATATCAATATACAGATAAGGATCTTTTATTTATTGTTAGCGGAAGTGGAGAAACAACTTCCTCAGTTGCTATTGCACAAAAAGCAAAAGAGATAGGTGGGAATATTGTTTTACTAAGCGCCAATTCTGAAAGTACAATCGGAAAATTGTCAAATTGCATAATTAAAATTTCTGGTAAAAGTAAAGATATAGCAAAATCACAAAATTCATTAGCCCCTTATACAAGTTTATTTGATATCTCAGCTTTAGCAGTTTTAGACTCAATAGGAGGGACTTTAATGAATATCTTAGATGTCACAGAAGCAGATATTGATAAAAGGCATGCTTCCATTGAATAAATTATTATAAACTAGCAGTTAAAATTTTATTCTTAAAAAAATATAATTATTTTAAGTAAGAAAGTGTAAATTTAATGTTATGATTCCAAGATCAACTTTAGAAAAATTAAAAGGAGAAAAAATTAGATTTTTCATAAAAGATCTACCAGATCCTCACTGTATTCAATGTGGAAGAATTGATGAAGTAACAGAGCATCTTGTATTAATTAAAGATGAGGACCATGATCAACTAATTTATATACCTATTGAGAAGATAGTGTTAATTAAAACAACATAAAATTACAAGTTATACTCTTATTTGAAAATTCGGTTATCAATTACATATTGGTAATTTGGTGGATCCTATGAATGACATATTAGAAGTTAAATTTATATCAGCAAAAAAAGGGAAAGGAGTATTTGCAAATAATGATATCAGAAAGGTCACAATCATTGATGTTGCACACGTTATTCCTTTACCAAACAAGGATTATAAAAGAATATCCAAAACTATTTTGTATAATTATTGTTATATATGGGAAGATCCTAAGCATAATCCAGAATATAAAAATGCTATTTCGTTAAGTGTTAGTCAATTTATAAATCATTCTTATAATCCAAATGTTAGATATATTTATGATTACGATAATAATTGTATTGAATTTGAAACATTACGAGATATTTCTAAAGGGGAAGAAATATTAGTTAATTATAATGGTTTAGTTGATGATAAAAGTCCAGTTTGGTTTGAAGTCGAGTAGTTCATTTTTTCCTTAGAGATTTAAGAGTTGTTAAATTCATAATATCTTCTTTCATATCTTGACCCTTGGGTGTTTCCAAAATGCCCGGCATATCTTTAAATCTTTCATCATTAATAAAAAACTCAAAAGGTTCTTTTCCAATTTTGCCTTGACCAATATGAGTATGTCTATCAACTCTTGACTTACACTCTTTATCAGTATCATTTAAATGAAATGCAAATAGATACTTTAAACCAATAACATCATCAAATTCTTCCCACACTTCATTATATTTTTTTTTAGTGGTAAAATCATACCCTGCTGCAAAAGAATGAGCTGTATCAAAACTAACTCCAATCCTTTTTTTATTCTGTATTTTATCTATAATTTTTTTAAAATGATGAAATTTATTTCCTAAGCCCTTTCCTTGTCCTGCGGTAGTTTCAAGTAGGATAATAACTTTTGAATCCTTAGTCGCATCCATAAGTTTATTTAGTTGAACAGCAATTTCACTTAAAGCCTCCTCTTTAGTTATTTCTCTTTTATCACTGATTGGGATGACTCCAGGGTGCATATTCTCATATTGTATGTTTAATTGCTCTACCTTAATAAGCTCGTCAAGCATCGCATTATATGATTTTTCTATTTTTTCTTTATCTATACTTGCTAAATTTATTAGATAACTATTATGAGAAATTATCGGCCAAATCTCATCTTTTAATTCTTCTTTCTTTTTTAGAAAGTTAGCAATGTCATCCTGCTCTAAAGGTCTAGAGGACCAACTACGTACGTTTCTAACAAAAACTTGGATTGATTCACACCCTAACTCTCTCCCCCTCTCAAAAGCTTTAAACTTTCCCCCAGATACACTCATATGTGCACCAATTCTCACTTTTACTTCCCTCTTAAGGCTAATTTTTCAGATCAATGTATAAACATGAATACATATAAAATTTAATAATGCTTTCAATAAGAAAAGTCTGTATAAATTTTTAAAATTATATAGATTAAAAATAGTATGGGTATTCTTGCCAAGCGCGAATTCTTTTTACGTGTTATTGGAGCTTTTATCATTCTTTTAGGAATGATTATTTCAATAATATTTGATTTCTTTATACTAAACGATATCTTAGTTTTTATGTATTCTTTTCTTACAGTTCTTATTCTCTTTTCGTTTATTTTATGCTTGAAATTTGAGTTAAGGTTTATTCGGGAGAATTACACAATAAGTTCAATAAGTATATTTATATGTTTAATTATACTATTGACGATTGGATTTATCTATAGTTTTATAAAATCGGTGGGTATAGTATATTTATTCATTACAAGCTCTAATATCCTAATTATTATAAGTTGGCATTACTCTTTGGCTTTATATAAAAAGAAGAAATTGATTTCTATAGTGGGGTATATCCTATACAGCACTATAACTATTTTTTTAAGATTGAGGATGTATTATACCCAAATTGGGTTAATTTTAAGTTATTTACCCCTTATTTTGATAACTTGTGGAATATTAGTTATTTTAATTACAGAAATAAGAATGAAAAGAAAGGGTTTGTTGAATTATTTGTAACCAAAATTGTCCCACGTTGTACGCTCTTTTCCAAATGGATCATTAATTATTTTAAGTTCTTTATCTAATATCATTGTGGATCTACTATTAGAGTCATAAGAGGGCCACTTTGGTATGCTTTTATTGTTAGGATTTCCAGTATGAGCAAACGCGATCCATGAGTCCATCATTTTTTTACTTAAAGTCTCTACGTCTTTTCCTTTTCCACAATAAATTTCTGTACCAGGTTTATCAAGTGTACCAAAAACGAATGCAACTTCGACAGCATGAGATGAACCTAGTTTACCATCCATCCAAGGCGATGGCCAAGTGAAAAGGTACATATAAGTGTTTTTTTGGTGTTTACTTTGCGCTTCTGCCAATCGTATAGAAAAAATACGGAACCCTATATCAGTTAAAAAGGCTTCCAGAACGTCTTGAGGATTATTTGGGAGTAATCCTTCTCTTTCTTTTATGTACGTATTGATCAAACTTTTAGCTAATTTTTCATCATATCCACTTCTACTTAAATTATTCATAATTCTTTTAAGGAGCTCATCAGAGTTAATCTCTGGCATGTTTGGAAAAAAGGCACGCATAAACCTCATCTCATCTCGATTAGTTCCAATAAGTAGGGGGATATCCTTCGCAAATCCGTTTTGTATTGCTTTCAATGGGCGCTCTAAAAGAGTTTTTCCATCTATAACTGGTGTAAAGGGATTATCTATTCCTTTTGGAGCATTCATCATAATATAGTTATTATGTGTTTTTATGATTGTATCTACAGAAATTTTCTGTAGACTTTCTATATCCCCTGGTTTTATTTTCAACAAAGAGCTAAATTCGTCTGATCCTTCTTTATTATATGATAAATTATAAGAATATGCGCTTTGAGCAATAACACGATGAAAGAGCCCTTTAGCAGCTTGCATGGCAAGTAAAGTAACTACTGCGCTTCCTCCCGCCGATTCACCAAAAATTGTAACATTATTTGGATCACCTCCAAAATTTTCAATATTATCATGAACCCATTGTAATGCTGCAATTTGATCAAGTTGACCTACATTAGCAGTTTTATCTGGAATATGTAAATAACCTAATGGTCCCAAACGGTAATTAATAGTTACAACTACTACATTTCCTCGAAGAGATAAAGGTAAACCGTCATAATTCTGTTGTGCCGAACTCCCAAAATTAAAATCTCCACCATGTATCCAAAACATAACAGGGCGTTTTGCGTTATCCATATCTGGTGTCCAAATATTAAGTGTTAAACTACTAGCTTCATTTTGCTCGAGTGGGGGACCAAATAACCATTCAGCTTCTGTAGGTGGTTGAGGACAAATAGGACTAAACTCTGTCGTATTGAGTACATTTTTCCATGGTTTGGGAGGTGTTGGAGGTTTAAATCGTAAATTATCTACAGGAGGGGCAGAATAAGGAATTCCCATAAAGATTTTAATTCCTTGTTCAATATATCCTTGAATTTTGCCATACTTAGTTTCAAATATTTTAGTTTTATCCATTTAAATTTCACTATCATTTTTTTTTAGAATTTTTTAATTATCTTTTATTTATGAATTTAACTTTTTCCAAAACTGATTTAATTCTTCTTTTGTAAATGTAAATTTCAAACCAGTAGGTTCCGAGGATTCTGTTCTGAAAAATTCCGGTACATCATTCCTATCTTGTAGAATCCCTGCTTTAGCATTAAAATCTAATTCGACTTTTAAAATACTCTTTCCAATGTTAATTACATCTACTCTGGTTAATTCTAAATTATACATTGCGTTTAATGCACCTTTCACAATTCCCATATTTTCATAACTCGGTCCTATGAAATAACAACAACCTAAAGAGTCTAAAATAGCAGTGTAAAGTTGCAATTCATACGATAAATCTAGTTTACCTTTATTTTCAGTGAGTTCCCCATAATCTTTCGTTTGACTTGCAACCCTTCCAGCGATAGCCGCACCAGAAGTATGATCTGCGCCCATGGGAGTTGTAGCGTATGTTATACTCATAGCTTTAAAGACTCTTGGGTCATATCCAGGAATTCCTTGCCCTTTCACATGAGGAATTCTATCAAAACCGATTTCTTTTCCAATATGACAAACTCCATTACCATAGAGATTTCCGATATTCGATCCAATTTTAATTTCGTTTATAATTTCAAATACTTTCTGAGCATCGCCCCATTGAACTTTTCCAGCATCCATCGCAACTCCCATTGTCACTCCAAATTCAATCGTATCAATACCTGTATCATCACATAAATGATCAATTCTTGCGATATCATCAAGGTTATCAATCAATAGGTTAGAGCCATTAGCGAAGATTGTTTCATACTCAAAACTAGATGTTAAATGATCACCATTCTCATCAACAATTATATTAGAACATTTAATAACGCATGTAGGACTACATGGAACGCGTTTCTTTCCATTTCTAGCAGTCACAAGCTCGTGAAGTTTCTCCCCTGATATATCAATGGCTTTATCATATGAACCCATTCTAAAATTCTTTGTAGGTAAACCTCCATATGTACTCATTGCCCTCACCATTAAGGAAGTTCCATAAATTGAAAAAGTTTTTTTTGATTCTGCTAAACTCTTAGCAAATGGTTTTGATATTTCTCTAAATTTTTTGATATCATGAATTCTAACTTTAGAACTTCTAGTAGGAAACACTATAATTGCCTTAATCCTTTTTGACCCCATTACCGCACCTAAACCACCTCGAGCAGCATGACGACTAGGATATCCTTCCAAATCATTAGTAGCAATACTCGCTGCTTTCATCATATGCTCCCCAGCAGGACCTATTGAATAAATTCCTATTTTATTCCCAAATCTTGCTCTTAATTTAGAATGGAGTTCATAATTCCCTAATCCTTTATAGATATCTGCAAATTCGAATTTGATACCTTCTTGATCAGCTAAAATTATTTTCAATTCAGTTGATTTACTTGCTAATATCAATGCTCTTATACCTAAAGATGCAAGGATCATCGCAGGACGACCACCAACATTTGATTCTTTTATTCCATTAGTTAATGGGCTTTTGGCACCAATTGAGGTACGAGCTGAACAAGAAAATGGACTTCCAGTTAATAAACCATTAGCAATTATTAATTTATTTTCTGAGCTTAAAGGATCACATAAGGGAAGGACCTCATCATGAATGATAGAAGAACTTAGACCTCTACCACCAAGCAAGAAGTATTTTGAATCGGAAGTTATTTCTTCAAATTGAATTTCTTCATTCTCAACATTTATTCTTACGATTTTCATAATTAATCATTAATAGCTGAAAATATTTTATTTTTTCTTTTATTTCTTATACTTATAGATGAAATCGATCTAAAGATTATCCTACTTTTGTTTAATAATTCAAGATTAACCTATAGAGAGATTTCGGATTATTTAGGATTATCTGTTAATGCTATATATAAAAGGGTTCAAGCACTCATAAATCTGAGAATTATAGAAAAATTCGCCGCAAGATTGAAACCTTTTGCTATTAATGCCATTTATTCGTTTATTTTTGGACAACCTAATGCTCAAGATATGGATAACGCAATATCAAAATTAGGGAAATATGATAATATATAGTAGATCAAATTATTAATTAACAACTTTTTTCATTTTTTTTATTCATTTCTAATTATTTTATTATTTCTTTAGTCTTTACAATATATTTCTTAAAAATAATTTCTCTGCTTTTAATTATTAATTAAACATTTTCAAATTCGACAAAAACATTTATATATAAAACTAGGATCATATTTTTTATATCAACATATTATTAAATAACGTATAATATGTGTTTATGGCGTTATTTCTTTATTTCTTCTCAATTTAGTATCATGTGATTAACGATGAATGAACAGTATCGTTCTTTTTTGAAAAATAACAAAATAGATGAGAATACAACATGGCGATCTACTTGCTGTGATAATCCATTCGTAGAATCTCGAGATGGAAATAAGGTTTGTCTCAATTGTGGGTTAATCTTTGAAAGGACATTTGTTGGAAATGAAAGAAGAGCATACACTGTAGAGGAAATCCAGAACCGTAGAAGGACTGAACCTCGGTGGAGAGATTTTGGACCCAGAACCATGTTGCCAAACACGAAGACGGACAGTAAAGGGAAATCTATTGGTGCAAAAGAGCAAGCACTCTTTTCTCGCCTTTCTAAAATTCAAAATTCTTTAATTTCAAGCATAGAAAGAAATTTCTGGGAAGCAAAACCCAAATTAAAAATGCTTACTTCTAAATTAAACATCCCAGAATATATTGCAGAAACAGCATGGAAAATATATAGCATTGTAGCAAAAAAGAAATTAACAATGGGAAGGTCAATTAATGGTTTTATTTCAGGTTCATTATATGCTGCTATACGAGTTCATGATTTTCCACGTTTGTTAGATGAAATATGTGAAGCGTCTTTAACACCAAGGAGAACAGTTCATAGAAGTTTAGCTATGATAATTAGAGAAGTATTACCAGAATTAAAATTAAGATATCAACCAATCACAGCAGAGAGTTTAGTTTTTCGTTTTGGAAACGAGTTAGAATTACCAATAGCAATACAAAAGAACGCGATCAATATGTTAAAAAACGCTTCGAAGAATGGGTTAAAAAGAACGGGGAAAGATCCAAAGGGTTTAGCAGCAGCGTGTATTTATATTGCGGCTAAGAAAGGTTGTATCCGAAAAACACAATCTAAAGTAGCAGACGTGGCTAAAATTACTGAAGTCACCTTACGGTCTCGAGCTAAACAAATAAAAAGCAAATTATCATAAAAAATTAATTTTAAATTTATTATTTCTTTATTCTTTTGAAGGTTCTTCTTCTAATAGCAGTATCCATTTGACCCCAAGCCCAGTAATAACCAATCCTGAGATTAAAATATAACAATTTAATGAAATAAAATAAATCCAAAACACTGCTGGCATAAATGGTGTAATATCAAAATCATAAAGTGCCGATTGGAACTTTATTGGGTCTGTTAGTGTAGTAATTTTTGTTTTACCTAACAAAACCAAATAATTCATTTTAACTAAACCACCTAATAATATTATCATTCCTATAACAATCATTAATTTTGCTAAAGGGATAGTCTCTATTTTTTTTCCTTGACCGATTTTGAAGATAATAAATTCAAAAATTAGATAGGCAATAACAGAAACATTTACAAATAACCATAATAATGTTCCTGAAAGTGGTATTATATTAGATGAATAAATAAATTCTGCTAAAAGTATTGAATTATTATCAATATTAAATTCTATAAAATTTAGTATTATAATAAAAATAAATTCTAAAATCGACAGAATGATACTTACTAAGCCAAAAAATTTAAGAAATTTATTAATTTTTTCATAATCCATATGTTTGTTCACTTCTTTTCTAAAAAAGGTAAGATAAATTTTTTATTCCATTATTTTTTTATTTATTATTGTTTTTGAAATTTTTAAAAATTTTTAATATTATTGTTTTTAATGAAAATCTAATTTAAAATAAATAATAGATAACGATTGATTTTTTATTGAAAAATAACGAGAAAAATAATCCAGAAATTTCAATTTGTCCTCATAAGAATGTAAAACAAGAGGGGGGTCATATAGTTTGCCATGATTGTGGTTTAATTTTAGAAGAAAAAGCTTTTGATAAAGCAATACCTCGAAGTGAATTCTATACAGATTCCCAGAGGGATTATGAAAGAAGAATAAGAATGAATGATTCAAAAGCTCTTCAAGATCCTAAAATAAGAGAAAAATATGAGAGAATTAAAACACTTGAGAAGTGGTTCCGGGATTATCAATCAGATTTTTCAGAGCAAAAGAAAACAATCGAATTACTAAAAAGTCATGGAATAGGATTAAATATTGACAGCGTAAAATATCAAACAATAAAGGATCGGTATCTTAGATTTAACAAATATCATAGACACACTTATCAAAACATGGTTATTATCTTTTTAGCTATTGTTTGGATGGAGATTAAAGATATAACAAATATCCGACTAGAAGAATTCATCAAAGTTTCGAGAGAACTAGCACATAAGATTAATAAAAAAATGCTGAATAATGCGATGTTAAAAATAAAAAGAACAGAGAAGATGTTAAAAGATAAGAAAGATACAATGGATTTGGAAAAAGAAATCAAAGCTCGAATAAAAATTGTATATCAAAAAGATTTAAATAGTATTCCATTTGAATCGGTGAAAAATTCTGTTTTAAATAAAGAGGAGTTTATAAAATTAAAGATCGAGATGCAACTTTTAGCCGATAAAATACTAAATAAAATTTCCTATGATCAAATTCAGAATTTAAATTATAAAGCATTTACAGCAGGTTTAATCTATTACATAGGACAAACTTTAGATAACAGAAAGATATTTACACAAAGCCTTATCGAAAAATATAGTAAATTCTCAAGTACTACAATTAGAAAGAAATATCATATCTTAAAAGAGATTTTAGGCGAACCTGAAATCTTCAAATTCTAGTTTTATTTGATATTTAGAGTTTTTTAGGTAATTATTAACACTTAAAAAGCTTTGGATCTATATAATTAATTATTAAGTATGTTTACAATTCAATAATGAAATCTATGGCTGTTAATAAAAATACAGATATAACATACTATTCTCAACCAATTGATGAATTATTAGGATTTTTTAAAACTGATCAAGACCAAGGATTGAATTCTGATGAATTAAATGAAAAATATCGAATATCTGGATACAATGAATTACCTAAAATTAAAAAATCGATTTGGAAGATATATCTTGCCCCTGTTTTTAATTTTTTAATTGTAATTCTTATTATAACTAGCATAGCTATTTCTATTTTAGGATCTCCGGAAGAGACCGTTATAATTTTTGCCGTTATTATAATCAATTCTGCTACCGTTGTTATTCAACAATTTAGAGCTCAAAAGGCTTTAGAATCTTTAAGACAAATAGCCGCATTAAAAGCTAAAGTATTAAGAGATGGAGAACAAAAGGAAATACCTAACAGAGAATTGGTTCCAGGAGATGTAGTTATTTTAGAACAAGGTGATAAGATTCCTGCCGATGGTAGAATCATTAATTCTATTAATCTGACTGTTGATGAGGCTCCTTTAACAGGTGAAAGTGAACCTGTAGAGAAAATTAATAAAATTTTAGAAAAAGATGATGTCCCTATTCAAGACCAAGCTAATATGGTATTTATGGGTACGTATATTCATACTGGAAGGGCAAAATCATTAATTACTGGAACTGGTATAAATACACAAATTGGAAAAATTTCAGTTACTTTAAATGAAATGGGTAGTATTGAAGATATTCCACTAACCAAGAAATTAAATCGTTTAGGATATATTTTAGGAACGATAGTGATAATAAGTCTAATTATATTAATTATTTATAAGTTTAACATCTTAATTATTGAAGATAACTTTATTGAATCTGAAATTGTTAATGCATTAGTGAGTTCTATTTTAAGAGCAACAACTGTTGTGCCATTTAATTTACCTTTATTATCAACTTTAGTTTTATTGACAGGAATTCTTGAGATGGCACAGAGTGGGGTAATTATAAAAAATTTGTCAGCTATAGAATCTCTTGGTCGAGTATCCGTTATTTGTTCCGATAAAACAGGAACTATAACGAAAAATGAGATGACTGTGGAAAATATTTGGATAAATAATGAAGAATATAATATCAGTGGATCTGGATACGATGCAGATGGAGTAATATCCAAGCACGATCATGTAGTTATCTTAAATGATAATCCTACTTTCCAAAAATTTATTGATTCTATAGTTCTGAACAATAATGCTAAACTTATCTATGAAGATGTTAAAATAAAGGCTAAAAATAGAAAAGAAATGGCAGTAAGACGAGTATTGGGCTCTCCTACAGAGGCAGCATTACTAGTGTTAGCAGAAAAAGCTGGTTATATTATTTATGATATTAAAAAAAGATATGATTTAATTACTGAATTTTCTTTTAGTTCTGAATTAAAACGTATGAGTTCAGTATATTTATTTAAAGAAAAGAAAGAGATAATTTTTGTGTATACAAAAGGAGCCCCTGAGAGAATTATAGATATATCCTCTCAAATGGAAATAAATGGTAATATCAAACCTCTTAATAAAGATTCGAAAGATGAGATTACAGAAAAAATCAAAAATCGTGCAATCCAAGGATATAGAACATTAGCCATTGCTTATAAACACTTAGATAACGTTAACGCACCTAATAGAGAAGAAATTGAAAGTAATTTAATTTTTTTAGGATTTGTATCAATTATGGATCCACCCCGAATTGGTGTCGAAAAATCAGTTGAAGAATGTGAGGCTGGTGATATAAAAGTTATTATGATAACGGGTGATCATCCCGCTACTGCAAAAACCATTGCTACTCAAATGGGCATTTATAAGGAAGGAGATATTGTAGCAGAAGGTAATCAGATAAAGGATCTGAAACCAAATGATTTTAATAAAGTTTCTGTATTTGCTCGTGTAGAACCTTCTGATAAAGAAGTTATTGTCGAGAATTATCAAAGTGAAAACCATGTTGTGGCTATGACAGGAGACGGAATTAACGATGCTCTTGCTCTAAAATTAGCTAATGCAGGTATAGCAATGGGAATAACAGGAACTGATGTAGCTAAGGAAACTGCCGATATGGTTATTTCAGATGACAATTTTGCTTCAATCGAAAAGGGAGTCAGAATAGGGCGAGGTATTTTTTCTAAAATTAGAACAATAATCTATTTTTTTATATGTTTGAATATAGTGGAGGCAATTATATTTTTTGGCTATGAATTTTTACCTACATTTGAGCTATTTAGTTCAGAATGGCAACATATTTATATTTTCGGCATTGTTCATTCTCTTCCTTCTTTAGCATTAGTACTTGACACGCGTCCTAAAGATATTATGCATGAATCTCCTAGAGACGAGGAGGAATTATTAAATAAAAATATTTGGATTCTATTATTAATGCAAGCTTTTCTAATGGGATTAGGTTTAGTATTGGCATTGCAATTAACAATAGGTGGGTTGATTCCCTTGAATGAATGGAATTTAAATCCGCACATTAGTTATATTATTCCAGATTCTACAACTGAAAAATTAATTACTCAAAAAGCTAGAACAATGTTCATAACTACTTTATACATTATTGAGACAAATTTTATTTGGTCTATTAGAAGGCCTAATAAATCAATTATTAAGAGTTTAAAAGAGGAATTAAGTTTTACTATCTTAGTTGTAAGTCTATTTACATTAGGACTCCATATAATGCATATTTGTTTTTCCTTTGTTGTAAATTACTATATTAATGATATTAGTGGCTTAAATTTCCAGATAAATTTCATGTTTCTTAACGGTACAGATTGGTTAATTTGCATACTTCTTGCTATACCAGGAATAATAGGAATAGAATTTGTAAAATATTTAGCTAGAATCAAAAATATAAGATTTTAATCATATTCACATTCTTTAAGAATTATAGAAATTTTTTGACCGACTTGAGAAAATGTTATATATAAAATTTAAAACTCATAATGAGAGAAGAGAATAATATGTCTGAAGAAATTAAATATTTATCTGAAGATAATAAAGTCTTCATAAAAAAATATAGTGGAGTTATCTTTATAGTTTCAATTATCGTTTTATTCGTAGTCTTAGCCCTTTTTAATATTAATTTTGGACAATGGCTTGCGGACACCATTATGTGGTTTTATAGGAATTACGGAGTAATTGGAATTTATCTTGGAGTCTTTGTCATAAGTATTTTTGGAAATTTCACAGTCATTTTTCCTGTACCATATGTAATTGCTCTTATTGTGATTTCTGCTGTCATTGGTACTGTAAATCCAATTTTGTTAGGCCTCTTTGGAGCTCTTGGAGCGAGTATTGGTGAAGTATCTGCCTGGTTAATTGGACGGGGATCTCAAAAAATTATTGGAAATTCTGAGAGTATTGAACGCATGAAAAGATATGTGGAGTTAGGTTGGGCACCTCTTCTAATTATCCTTTTTGCTGCCACTCCACTTCCGGATGATGCCTTTTTAATTGTTTTGGGTATATCTCAATATAGCATTTTTAAAACCTTAATTTATTGCTTCATTGGTAAATTTATATTGTGTTTCCTATGTAGCGCTTTACCAATTTGGTATGCAGATACTGCCCTTGGAAATTTTCTATTTAATTTATTCGGAATAAATCTTGAAGCTGCTAGAACTGGAGTTATTCCGCCTAGTTCCCCTTTAGAAATTTTAAGAAGTTCATTAGTGTGGGCAGCAACAATAATTATTATGTTCTTATTAGTATTTGCTGATTGGGGAAAAATTCTAAAAAAGAAAAAAAAAGATTTGAATAATAATATTGAAGAAATTCAAAGTTAATAAATTTTAATTAAATCATCAAAATTAAATAAAATAGTTATTATAGGTTATTTATTATATTGAGACAATTTCGATTTTAAATCTCTTTAATCAATATTAAAAATTATAGAAGACCCACTATGAAATCTATAGAAGAAAATTTTTATAATCTTGGTCTAGAGCAGATTTACAAAAAATTAAAGACTGATCCTGATAAAGGTCTAACTGAAAAAGAAAGCATAAAGCGTTTAGAAGAATTTGGTTTAAATGAAGTTCCAAAAGTATCTAAAGGATTTATTAAAATATATTTAGCACCTTTATTTAATTGGTTAATCGTTATATATCTTATAGGGGCTTTAATACTATTTTTAGCAGCTATTTTTGGTGGAGAGGGTAATCTAATGTTTATTCTTTTAACTTTATTTATTGTCTTTCTAAATTGTATAGTTGCAATTATTCAACAGTATAGAGCAACTAAAAAACTGAAAGCATTAAGAGAATTATCAGCACCCACTTCCACGTTGATCAGAGATGGGCAGAAAAAAGAAATTCTGACTAAGGAAATTGTTGTGGGAGATTTGTTAGTTTTAAATCAAGGTGATAAAATACCTGCAGATGCGAGAATCATCGAATCTAACAACCTAGTAGTTAATGAAGCTTCACTAACAGGAGAAAGTGAACCTGTGAGAAAGGATGAAAAGGGAGACAAATTGGATAAAAAGGATATTACTATTGGGCAACGGAGCAATATGGTATTCTATGGGACTTATATAACAACGGGAAATGGCAAATCAATTATTGTTAAAACAGGAGGAGAAACTGAAATCGGAAAGAT
>CAYSZJ010000095.1:0-16589 GCA_964435435.1 uncultured archaeon | reverse complement strand
TCTTTTTGAATTCTTCAGTTACCCAATCAATTATCGCGTTATCCATATCAGTCCCACCCAGCCGGGTATCTCCTGCGGTGGATAGGACTTCCACTACTCCCTCCCCGTATTCCATTAGTGTGATATCAAACGTACCTCCACCAAGATCTAAAACACAGATTTTTAATAACTTCTCTCTCGTATCTTTATCTAAACCATATGCTAAACAGGCTGCAGTAGGCTCATTAATCATTCGCACAACCTCAAGTCCTGCAATTTCACCAGCATTTTTGGTAGCTGTTCGTTGAGCATCATTGAAATAGGCGGGAACTGTAATAACAGCTTTCTTAACTTGCTTGCCTAAATATGCTGAAGCGTCATTTTTTATCTTAGTTAGGATCATTGCTGATATTTCTTCTGGACTAAATTCTTGCCATTTATCACCCACTTTCAATTTCGCCTTATATGAGGTACCCATCTTTCGTTTTATAGCAGTCACAGTTCCATCCGGGTTCGATACTGCTTGGCGACGAGCTGGTTCACCAACAATTTTACGTCCACTATCATCAAAAGCCACATATGAAGGAAATGCCTTACCTCCGAGAGTTCTTCCCTCAGCAGCAGGGATTATTTCTGGTTTTCCCGTAGCACTCAATACAGCACATGCGCTATTCGACGTGCCCAAATCTATCCCTATTATAGTTTCTTTGGTTGTTGTAGATTTTTTTGATTCTTCTTCACTCATATTAAACCATCTTCTCCTCTAAGAATTTTGAGTATAAATTAATTTTCAAAGGTTTTCTAATATTTAATAATTTAATGATTATAAAATTGTAAAATTACTATTGCTAGGTAATTAAAATAAATTTATAACTTTTATTTATAAAGATCTCTAAGTCATAAAATTAAAAAAAGTTAACTGATTTTTAATCATATACTTACTGTTCATAAATACTATTTACTAATTATAAGGGAATCATCATGAATGAAAGTAGCAACAATGACATAAGAGATGAAAATGGTTCAACAACCATCAAAGAAAGTCAGGATGATACATTAAAAGAAAAAGAGGCGGCTCAAGAGATCACTGATAGTGTATTAAAGCCTGATGAAATTAAAAAACTAGAAGAAAAAAAGCATTATGAATTAGAATATTTTTCAAAAGAGGAATTTTTAGAAAAAATTCAAAACCTAGAGAAGACCTTAGAAGAAAATGAAGATAAATTAAAAAAACTACTAGAAGAAAATGAAATTAAATTCAAAAAACTACAAAAACTACAAGCAGAATTTGAAAATGCTCAAAAGCGTTGGGATAAAAACAGACAGAATTTAAGAACTGAATATACTGCTTCTGCATTAAAAAAGTTTCTACCGCTCTATGATTCTTTTAAAAAAGCCCTTGAAAGCGCGAATGAACCAGAAAAAAATATCCTTAACGGTTTCTATACCCAATTTATGAATATATTCAAATCCCATGGGGCTGAACCTATACATGTAGAGGTGAATGATCAATTTGATTATAGTTTACATGAGGCTTTAACTTCCGTTGAAAAAGAAGATATGCCTGAAAATAATATAATAGAAGTAGTTCAAGATGGTTGGAAATATGGTAAAGAAGTTATACGTTATGCTAAAGTAATAATCTCTCGAAAGCCTAAACCTCCAGAACCAGAGCCTGAAGAAGAAAAAATTGAAGAAAAAGAAGCTGAAGTATCAATATCTGAAGACGCTACGACTGAACAAGTGAAAATAGAGGAAGAGAATAAAAAAGAGAAAAAGATCAAGAAGCATAAGAAAGATAAAGAAAAAGAAAAATCTGAATAATCTACAATTTTAATCTATTTCTTTTTCTTTGATTATTGAATTTAAGATTTATCAAATTTACATTATAAAGTCAGCTTATAACATTATAAAGTAGTATAGTTATTTTTTAACAGGATCAACCCTTATAATCTCTTTTATAACATCAAAATCCTTATCATGAGAATATAGCTTTTTAATGTTATTTTCTAATAGACAGGCAGCTATGAGAGAATCACGGCCTCCAATTTTATATTGTCCTGCAATTTCAAAGGCATAGAGTATTGTTAATGTGGAAATATCAAATATAACTATATTATCAGAATCGATTACCGCAGTTAATCTTTTTTTTACTTCTAAATACTCAAATTTATAAGCATAAACTAACGCATAGTAGCTTTCCATGAAAACAATACATGGAATACCGATAATTTCTTTACCCGTTGCAACATTTTCTAATAATTTTACACAATAGATATGTTCTGGTAAATCACTATTTAAGGCATAAATTATAATATTAGAATCTATACCTATCATAATTTCCACATACTCTTGCTTGCTTTAATAGTATCAATCTCTTTTTCACCACCAGATAATGGTTGCTTTAATATTTCTGATAATCTATCGTTTTTCTCATATTTTTTACGTAATTCATGACAAAATATTAAATATTCTCCGATTTTCATATTTAATTTAGCAGCTTCTTGTTTTATTTCCCACCATTTTTTTTTTAAATTATCATCAATAACAATATTAGTCCTCATATATGTAAGTATGTATTACATACATAAAAATCTTTCTTAACAAAAGTTCATGTTTTTGGTGAAGGGGTTTTTTGATTAAAAAATTTAAAGAAATTAGAGAAAAATTATTATTAGATAAATAGAATTTTAGTATTGAAGCCTATCTTTCATATGAATGTTTGTTTTTCCATTTTCTAATTTAAATAGTATACACATGATAATTCAGAATTCTTTTTCTTTAAACCATAATTTTATGTATTATAGAATTAAACCTATAAAGTTAATTAGCTTGATATGCTATATAATATAGAAATAATTAGAATCAGATAATAGAAGAAAATTTTAAGAAAATTAACCAAAATTAAATAAAAATATTAATAAGATAATCAAATAATTAAAAAAGTAAAAGAGATAAACAAATAATGAGTGATGAACCACAACTCCCTCCAATCCCCGCGATAGGAGATATAATAGATCGAAAGAAGAGATTTGTTGAAAGAAAACATAGCGTTATAAAATGTGAAGCATGTAAAGCTGATTATTCAAGAGCATTCAAACCTGGAGACTTTGTATTTAAAAAAATCACTGATGAAGAATGTAATAAATGTAAGCGAAGTAAATCCTTAACAATTGTAGAGATTTACTCTGAATGGATTGATCCTAAGAAAGAGAAAGCTTAGGAATTATTATTGTTAAAAAACATTTTAAGAATTTCTCCAGCCAACGAATAAGGATCTAAAGATTTTTTAATAGCTTTTTCAATATATTGTTCAATCTTTTCATCAGAATTTATTAATTTTTCTACTTTTTTAGTTAATTTATGTTTCAAAATCTCAATGGTTTCACTTTTAATCCTATTTTTCATATAGTTTGAAATAACTCCTGACTCTTCTAAAAAGGATTTATGATTTTCTATGAGTTCAAGAAGATTATCAAAGTTTTCCCCTGTTTTTGAATTTACTTTTGTAATTTCTGGTGTCCATTGATTTATTTTGGCAAATTTATCTTTAAAATCTTTAGATTCATATTTATAACTTTTTTTATACTCGAGCATTTGCTCTATTTCGGCGACTTTCTTATCAGCTCCTTGCAAATCCATTTTGTTTACAACAAAAATGTCTGTGATTTCCATTATGCCAGATTTTATCGCCTGAATGTCATCACCCAAACCAGGAACCAATAACACCACAACAGTCATAGCGGATCTAAAAATATCTACCTCAGATTGTCCGACTCCAACAGTTTCAATGATAATTATGTTACACCCATACGCGTCTAAAATTTTAATAACATCTTCTGTAGCTCTCGCAAGCCCTCCCAGTTGCCCTCTATTAGCCATACTTCTGATAAATACATTATTGAGTGAGAAATTTTGTTTCATTCGTATTCTATCTCCTAAAAGAGCGCCACCAGTTAAAGGAGAAGTAGGATCAACACAAATAATTCCAATTTTTTTACCTTGATCAATAAATTTTTTTGTTAATGTTGAGATAAAGGTAGATTTACCAGTACCTGGGGCTCCTGTAATACCTAATATGTAGGCATTTCCAGTATATTCATAAATAGAATTAATAATTTCTTCTGCTGCCTCAATACTATTTTCAACAAAAGTAATTAAACGGGCCGCAGCTCTTGGGTTTCCTTCTAATAAAAGAGTAATAAAATTAGAATAGTCCATTCTATTCTTATCTTTTTAGATTATTTTTAACAAATTCTACGATCGTTTTTAAGTTGGTTCCAGGACCATGAAATCCCTTTAAACCATGTTTTTCTAAAAATGGTTTATCCTCATCAGGGATAATCCCTCCAACCGCAACAAGAACGTCATCTATACCGTTTTCTTTTAATTTTTCCATAATTACAGGACATAATGCGTTATGAGCTCCAGATAACATACTTAACATAACAGCATCAGGATCTTCTTGAATAACGGTATTCACAACATCATCTGGAGTTTGATGTATACCTGTGTAAATTACTTCCATTCCAGCGTCTCGTAATGCTCGGGCTAAAACTTTTGCCCCTCTATCATGCCCGTATAGCCCGAAGACTATAAGTCTCCGTCAAGCCCGGGCTTGCATACAAGAACTTTTATTTTTTTACTTTCTGACATTTATTATCACCAATTTAAAAAACTGAATCTTCATGGTAAGTTCCAAATACTTCTTTTAGTGCATTGATAATTTCTCCAATAGAAGTGTATCTTCTTACAGCTTCAATAATATATGGCATTAGATTTTCTGTGCCTCTCGCTGTCTCTTTTAATTTCTCTAAGCTCTCTTTTACCTTATCGTTATCTCGTTCTTCTTTTAATATATTTAACTTTCTAACTTGTTCTTTCGCTACTTCTTCATCTATTTTTAAGAGTGGAACAGTACACGGTTCTCTTTGTTCATATTGATTTACAGCTACTATCGTCCTTTCTCTATTCTCAATTTCTTGTTGATACTTATAAGAAGCATTAGCAATTTCTTTCTGGAAAAAATTAGCTTTAATTGCAGGAATAACTCCCCCTATTTCTTCAATCCTTCTAAAGTATTCTTCTGCTTCTTCTTCCATTTTATTTGTGAGCCATTCAACATAATAAGAGCCAGCTAAAGGATCTACAGTATCGGTAACCCCTGATTCATGGGCAATAATTTGTTGTGTTCTTAAAGCGATTTTTACTGCATTTTCTGTTGGTAAACATAATGCTTCATCAAATGAATTCGTATGTAAGGATTGAGTTCCACCCAAGATAGAAGCTAAAGCTTGGAGTGTTACTCTTACAATATTATTTTCAGGTTCTTGGGCTGTCAATGATACACCTGCTGTTTGGGTATGAAAACGTAATCTCATTGATTCAGATTTTTTTGCTCCATAGTTGTTTTTCATATGTCTGGCCCAAATTCTCCTTGCTGCGCGATATTTACAAGTTTCTTCGAAGAAATTATTATGGGAATTAAAGAAAAAAGACAGTCGAGGAGCAAAATCATCAATATCTAAACCCCTTTCTAGAGCCGCTTCTACGTATGCAAAGCCGTCTGCTAATGTAAAAGCTAATTCCTGGACAGCTGTTGAACCTGCTTCCCTTATATGATATCCACTTATACTGATGGTATACCATTGAGGAACATGTTTTGTACAATATTCTATAGTATCTATAATTAAACGCATAGAAGGTTCCGGAGGAAATATCCATGACTTTTGAGCTATATATTCCTTTAAGATATCGTTTTGAATAGTGCCTCTTAATTGTTCTGGAGTATGACCTTGTTTTTCTGCAGTTACTATATACATTGCCAATAGAATCGAAGCAGGTGCATTAATAGTCATAGATGTACTTATTTTTGAAAGGTCAATACCATCAAATAGAGTTTCCATATCTTTGATTGTATCTATTGCTACTCCTTCTTTCCCAATTTCTCCTAAAGCTCTTTGATCAGTTGCTTCAATACCATAGATTGTATGTAAACTGAAAGCTACACTCAATCCCGTATTACCATGTTCAATTAGAAATTTATAACGGTTATTTGTTTGTTCCGCAGTCCCAAACCCAGCGAATTGTCTCATTGTCCAAAGTTGACCGCGATACATATTAGGATATGTACCTCGAGTGAATGGATATTGTCCTGGAAATCCTAGATCTAAAGCATAATTTAAGTCTTTAATATCATTAGGAGTATATAAACGTTTAATATCTATTTCAGATAAATTTCTAAAACTCTCTTTCCGTTCTTTTTTAAGTGAAATAGAATTCTCCCATTCTTCTTTTTCTTGTTCAATTCTGTCATGTTCTGTCATATTACTTTTCCTCTAAACTTAACATGAAGGTTTGTTCTATCATTTGATAATTGTTTATTCTCAATTAGATAAGAGTTTGAAATTATATTAATTTTTTTTAAAGATTCATAAGATCTCTAAATTTAAATTATCATCAGAAATTCTCTAAATAACTTCTACTAAAAATAAAAAAATAAAGAATAATTAGCTCAAAATATTCTTTTTAAAAACATCCATCGGGTCTAACCCTCTTTCCTTAAGAAATCTTATTGCTTGTTCTCTAGGATCTTTTGGAAAATCTTGCTCTCCCTCCCGATGCACTAAATATGTAGCATCTTGTTTACATACATGGGCACAAACTCCACATCCTAAGCATAGCTCAGGAGTAAATATGACTTTCTTATCTTTTAGTTCAAGTGCCTTCATTGGACAAAGTTTAACACATAGTCCACATCCAATACACTTTTCTTCATCACTTTCTCTTATATAATTTGAAGGTTGGTGACCTCTTGGTACAATACCAGGCATTTTAACAACAGACTCTAAATACAGACAACAACATGAACAACAGTTGCAAATCGTATCCATTCTACCTTGTGTATTAGAAATTCCATGAACCAATCCAGCATCAGCAGCTCGTTTTAGTATCTCTAATGTTTCTTCTTTTGTAATTTTTCTACCTAATCCATTTTCTACACAATATTTGCCAAGTGTATCAAAATGTAAGCACCTTTCTAATTCATGTTCACATTCTTCAAAATCAGAATCAAGATTATGTCTATGACTGCATGGACATTTTGATACAGAATGATACTTAAAATTATCAATGACTTTTATTATATCCTCATACGGTACAACTTGACGAGTATCATCAATAGTTTCATTTATTGGAATTGCTCGAAGACCTTGAGTGGAGTGATCTAAAAATTCTGTTGCAAAAGCGTCAATATAATACCTATTCAGATAGGGTGAGATCCTTCGATTCAATTTATCTTCTTCTCCTTTCCAGCCAATAGATCGATAGAAAATAAAATTTGAGTCACAAAGTGAATAACGAATTATAGAATCATCATCATAACGAAATATAATACCTTTTCTAGCAAAATTATCTAATTTTTCTGTGAGTTCTTTTACAGGAATATCTAATTTCTCGGAAAGTTGCTCTGCAGTATGCACTATAAAAGGAATTTTCGCAAGGAACTGAGCTTCTTCAGGAGTAAACCTCAATTTAAGAATATGTATAAGATACGTGGAATTAGGTAAACGAAAGATCCAATTATTAAAACGCTCAATGAGATCTTTATAAAATTTAGTTTTTGACATAAAACCATCTTTAATCAAAGTAACTTTTGATTTTGATAAATGCTAAATACTTTATAAAAATCTTTATTGATTCATAAAAGAATTTGTTTTTAATTTTATTTCATCTAATTTAAGATTAATAAATATCAAAAACTATAATTAATCATGACTAAACTTATCTATCTTGGATGTTTAAGCACCAGATCCTATGAATTAACTTGTGAAAATGCGATAAAAATAATTCAATTCTTAGATAGGGAATATCAAGTTATAGAAAACCCTCCATGTTGTGGTTCTTTAGCTTATAATATAACTTCAGAGGAAATTATGAAAGAACATGTAAAGTTTGTAAATGAATGGTTTAAAACTAATAACGTAACTGACCTTGTAACGATATGTGCCGGCTGTTATTCTTATTTATCTCGTTATTATAAAGAATTTTTAGGTTCTGAATTCAATGTTAAAGTAAAACATTTATTACAATTTATTGCTGAACCTGAAAATTTAGAAAAGTTAAATTTAAAGCATTCAGGAAAGCTAATTAAAGTGAATTATCATGATGCATGTCATTTACGTAATGCTCCAGTTCCAATATTAGAAGAACCAAGAACTATATTAAACTCAATCGATAATATTGAATTGGTAGAAATGGATTATAATAAAACTAATAGTATTTGTTGTGGAGCTGGAGGGGGAGTTTATTCAATATTTAAAGAAAATAGTGATTACAATGCTAAAGCAATTTTTGATAATATGAAAAAAGGTAAAGCTTTACTAACTGCTTGCCCGTTTTGTTATACAGCGTTAACACGGATTAGAGAGGAGAATAATATAAGAAGATTTGTTATTAAATTTGAAGATTTTATTGTAAAATTAATTGATGTGGTTGATCCAATAAGTTGAATGATAAGGGAAAAGAATTGTATGAAGTGGTTAAACATAAGATATGTCTTTTGAATGAAAAAGATACATTAGAAAATAAGTTTGGAAGATTTTGGAAAATCGCCTGTAATTTGAAATCTAAACAACATGATTTAATATATAATTATGAAGATTCAAGCCGCGAATTTGTAGAAAAGTATAAAGATCAACTGGTAAATTTGAGAGAGGAATTTGTTAATAATATGGAGTATTACGTAGAAAAATGCATAAAAATAATGCGAGAAACAAATAATATGACAGTGTATTACGCAAAAACCAACGAAGAAGCTCAAGAAATATTCATGAAAGAACTTGGAGATAATAAACTAATATACAAATCAAAATCTGTTGAAGCCAAGGATATCGGAATAATTGATGTATTAAAGAAAAATAAAATTAAGATTAAAGAGACAGATATGGGAGATGTCCTTGTTCAATTGTTTGATTATAATCTACCAAGTTTTCAAGTAGGTCCTGGAGCTCATTTTACTGTAGATGAAATTGTAGCAAAAATAAAAGAGGTACTTGGTATAGAGCTTGAGCCGAAAGCAAGCGCCATTGTAGATTATTATAGAAAAACCTATCGTAAAGAGTTACTCAATGACGTTAAAGTGTCTCTTACCTCTGCTAATGCAATATCTGCAGAAGATGGTACAATTGTACTAGGAGAAAATGAAGGAAACATAAGTTTATTAACAAGAGCAACTGAAAAGCATATCGTCGTTTGTGGTATAACCAAAATTGTTCCTAATATTTTAGATGCAGTTCTTGTTGCTAAACTTCAAACAAGGATAAATAATGTGTCTTTCAACTATATTAGCCTTATTTCAGGACCGTCAAATACATCTGACATCCAAGGTCAAAGCGTTATCGGAATGTACGGTGCTAAGGAAGTAGTGGTTATTCTTGTTGATGATTGGCGTATGAAAGCTTTGAAAGAAAATTTGCTTTATAAAGAATTTTTAAAATGTATTGGATGTAGAACGTGTAATTACATTTGCACAGCATCAAGGGCTTTTGGCAATATATATGCATCAAAATATGGATTGGGTGCTACTGCAATTATTAGAGATTATATTCATAATGGAATTGAAGCTGCTGTGAAAGATGGATTGTTCTTTTGTACAGGTTGTGAGAATTGTTGCCATTGGTGCCCGATATCTATAAACTTAGGCGAAATTATGAAATCTATCAAGAAAGAAGCCACTAGTATGGGTTTATGTCCGCCCCCTTTAAAGGAGTATCAACAAAAAATACTTAAAGAAAAGAATCCATTTAAATAACTAATTCTATTTTCTTTAAAATTTAATTGAAAAAAAATTATTTTGAGCGGATTAAAATAAAATCCATCAAATTTCCAAGTTTTTTAACATTATCGTATACTCGTGGGGATTTTTCTTTTAGATAATCTTGAAAGACCTCCCAATTATCTTTTTTATCTCCAGGAGCTTCAGTAATGAATTTTCTAGCAGCCTCAAAATAACTGGGATAAATCAATTCATCATTCATTCTGTTTGCATAATCAGACATAAGAAACAAATAATAATCATTCAATTCTTCAGGATCTAATACGCCTGGAGGTTTATTTCCATCACCTGCTCTTCGGCCTCTTAGCAGTTTAGTATCAACTTGAGTTGGGAGTATCATATTAACAGCTATATTTTCTCTTTTATATTCCGTAGCTAATTCCTTTTGCAACCCTACTACACCATATTTTGATGCTGTATAGGAAGAAAATCTACCCATTACAGAAGGATATACAGCACTTCCAGTTATTATAAATCTTGCTTTATCATTTTTATTATCCTTCTTTAAATATGGATATGCCGCTCTAAATGTATGAAAAACGCCTAAAATATTAGCATTAATGACCATTGCAAATTTTTCTGGAGGTACTTCGTGAGCACTCGCCATCCAGGACGCGCCTGCATTAGCGACTACTCCGTTTAATAACCCCAATTCCTCATGAAATACCCTAAAGATTTCTTCAACTTCCTCATATTTCGTAATATCACCACTTTGTACAACCACTTTAACTCCAGTTCCTAACTCTTCAATTTCTTTTTTAACATTATTCAATTGTTCTAAAGTTCTTGAAGTTAATCCGATATTTGCTCCTTCTTTAGCACACACTATTGCTGTAGCTCTACCAATCCCTCTACCTGAGCCTGTAATCACAATATTTTTTCCTTTTAACAACATGCTATATTTTAAAATTGTAATTAGAATTATTATATTAATTTATTAAAAAAGCAAAACATATTTTAAATTTTAAGAAGCTTTAAATGCTTCATTAATAGCTGAGCAACCTCCACATCTTACGCATCCTGCCCTATTTTTTAAAGGATTTACTCCGTATTGTTTCATTAATATACCAGTTCTAAGATAAATGTCTAATAATTTTTTATAATCTGTTATAGGAAGATCTCTTTTGCCAGGAATTGATCTTACAGGTGTGATGTAAGGAATTACTCCTAATAAAATAACTTTTTCCACAGCTTCTACGAATTCATTTCTACTTTCGCCAAATCCCGTTAAAATGTATGTACTTACTTGATTATCACCAAAAACCTCTACAGCATGTTTCCAATTCTTCTCATATAAATCATAAGAGAGGTGAAATTTTCCAGGAGTAATCTCTTTCCTAATTTTTTCATCTAATACTTCAATATGAATGCCAATTGTATCTGCTCCAACTTCCTTTAACTTATCAATATACTGCATATCCTCTAATGCCTCAATTTGTATATGTAAAGGTATATCAGGATGATTCTCTTTTACTCCTTTTAATAATTCAATATAACGTTTCGCTCCTTTATCAATGCTTTCCTCGGTTCCACTAGTTAAAGTCATATGGGAGCATCTCCCTTCTTTCTTAGCAGCTGAGATAACTTCTGACATTTGAATATAGTTTTTTTCTGCTATTGTTGTGTTGTAGGTTAAACTTAATTCAATACCACAAAACTTACAGGCTTCTCCACATGCCCAATATATACATTTTTGGTATATTGTACTAGCTAAACAGTCTACTCCGTGAACTAAAGCAATTCTTTTCATTTCAATTCCATCAGAAGTCGTAAGATTATAAAATTGAGGATTCTCAACGAGTTTCAATCTACCAAAATACACTCCTTTATTCTCATCATATACATCAAAAAATCCATCTTTTTTCTCTCCTAATCTTAAACTTGTTTTCTGTGGATTATTCCAAAGTGCAACATTTATTAATGTTCTATTATCCTCTAGTAAGAAATATCTCCCTCCTAAAGGCCCTGCACCACCTTTTCTACCAAACTCAATTTCTATTCCCTGCGATTTGTAATGTTCGATTAATACTTCATCTAAGTACAATCCCTTGCAGAGTAATTCTGTTTTCTTTTCAAAGGCAGTTTGAATATTGATCATGTTTTTTACAAATTCAAAAAATGAAGTCCTAAATCTCTTAATTTAATAAATATTAAATTTATTTAATCTTAATTATTATTAAATCCTACAATAGAGGGTCAAAAAATTTATTAGAAATAAGTTATTTATGTTCTTAATCATTAATTTGTATTTTTAAATTTACCTATTATTTTAAATAAAAAAGGTGCATTAGTATCGCTCATAATCGTCCTTGGCATTGTTACTCAAAGTGGACTCGTAGACCCTATCAATATAAGAGATCAGCTAATCGTAGACGTGAATACGCTAGAGGAGGTGCCCAAAGTAAGATTACAAGATATTGGGGCGGGAATAAATCAATTCCTTGGGAGGATTGGGAACTTGTAGTTAGTTTGAAGGTGAACTCAAAAGTCCAAATCTCATCAAACACACTTGAAGCAATTAGAATTACAGTAAACGGTGTTCTTCAACGTAAATTAGGCAGGCAAAATTATCGACTTCGAGTGCGTCCAAAACCATTTCAAAAAATACGAGAGAATCGTATGCTTGCATTTGCTGGAGCGGATCGTGTGCAATCAGGTATGAGAAACTCTTTTGGAAGGTCAATAGGAGTTTGTGCGCGAGTAAGAGCAGGGCAAATAATTATGGATGTAGGCACTCATATAAGAAATCTTCCATTAATAAGAGATAGACTTAGAGTAGCTTCAATGAAAGTGCCAAGTTCATGTCAAATTGTTATTACTCAATATAAAACTCCAGAGCTTTTAAAACAGTCAGGTTTACAATTGTATGATGCCAAAAAAAGAAGAGAAATCCCTCTTTATGAATTAAAATTTGCTGAAACCTAAAATTAAAAAAGAAACTAACTATGTTCTAGTAATTCAAGATTTTTTTCTGATTTTTTGAATATATTCATTAAGAAAATCCCTACTATAATTAACGCTACAGAGAGTATTAGTCCTATTGACACTGTAGCATTTTCGATTATAATAAGTTCAAATACTATAGGTGCTATAATATAAAGTGAATTATACATTGGCACTAATTTTGAAGCATCCGCCCCTTTAGCAAACCCCACTTGAGTTAGTATTAATGCTAAAAAACCAAGAAAGAAACTAATTAAAAAAATAATGCTAAGTAGTTCTCCTCGAAAAACCCCAGCAAAAGCTTCAATAAAATTACTTGAACTTAATCCCATTCTTTTAAAAACATTATCCATTCCTCCAAGTGTTCCTGCAACTGCCCCAAAAATAAAAGCAATACCTATCTTTGTTTTCCAAGAAAAACTGATAAGGATTGAGAAAACAATTGCAATAATAATAAGAATGATAAAAAAATTAGGATAGACAATCGCCCCGGTTTCAGGGGGTTCTATAATATAAAGAATTCCGACTGTAGTTGTTCCAATAATTATTAATATCGCTCCAATTAATTCTTGTTTAATTACTTCCTCGTGTAATATGTAATGTGAATAGAATATTAGTAGTATCAAACCTAAGCCAAAAACGCTTGAAAAAACTGCTGCTGAAGCAAAGGTTGTCCCTATAATTTGCCAAATAATTATTGTATTATTTAAGGCAAACCCAATAATGTAAATTAAAGGTTTTTTGCCTTTTTCTTTAAAGGATTTCTTTCTAGAAAAGATTTCTATTCCATGCCTTTCCATAGCTTTTGCTAAATGAAGTACCATGGTATTAATTATCCCGAATATCAACCCTAAAATAATTATTTCTGCCATAACAATCCCCTAATAGAAGGTAATACTTATCTCTAATTTGAATTACTTGAATAAATTTAGTTTACCAATATCTAATTATTCCCGAGTAAACTT
The DNA here is from genome assembly GCA_964435435.1 of uncultured archaeon. GTDB lineage: Archaea > Asgardarchaeota > Lokiarchaeia > Sigyniarchaeales > SOKP01 > Loki-b32. The sequence goes on along the minus strand of CAYSZJ010000095.1, from coordinate 2,867 downwards.
TTTTAATAAATTTAAACCTTTTATTATGAATTTGTCTATAAACCTATCTTTATTAAAATATGATTCAAAAAGCTTAATATCATCATCAGTAACAATCTTGAGCGCCAAATTGAATAAAAAGAATAGCAAAACAAATGTACCTATTGATAAAAAATCAAAATTTTTGAAAAGTGTAAGACCTAAGCCGAAAATAAAATTATAACTAGCTTCCTTAAAAAATAGATCCTTTAAAGTGATGGTAATCCCTAAGGATATAAAAAAAATCAAATATTGTAAAATTATTTTCTTTAAATTCAACTTGATCTTGCCGATCTTATATGTTACTATGATTTGAATGACTAATGAAATTATATTACCAAATATTAATCCCATTATAATTGCGCCCTCAACTCCAAAATAAATTAGACCAATAAAAAATAAAGGAATATAGTATGCTATATAAAGAACTTTTAAGGATAGCGATAATTTAACCATATGTTTAGCGCTGAGATATGTTTGAATGAAAGTTCCTAGAATTTGAAAAATTGAAGCTAGTAATAATAGTCTAAGTAAATTTGAATAAAGTAAACGAGATTCAAGAAATATGAAATCTAATACAAATTCTACACTAAAAAATAAAATTCCTGAAATAATTAATAATAAAAATAAAGTGATTTTATAGGCGATCCTATAAATTTTATCAACTAACTCATAATTTTCTTTAATATTTAATCCTGAGAATGATGTCAATAAAGGAAAAGAAAAGGATACTACCGATAGAGATGCTATAGTTTGATAATTTAAACCAATAACATAGCCCGTGGCGGCTGCAGAAGATTTAATATTTCCGATTCCTTGAATTTGTGTTTCTTTCCACGTTTTATCAATGAAGTCGGAAAATCCCGTGTAATTACCATAATTAATGGTATTTTTAATATCACTTTTAAATGATTTTTCTTCTTTATTTTCAGTTTTTATTTTAGCAAGAGTAGAGGAAATAAGAGAAATGTTAAGAATAAAGGGAATCAAATTGCAGATTAGAACAATCCACGCAGCAACCTCGATCTCAATATCCATTTTATAAAGAAAGAAAATTAATAATGGGATGATATGAATAGCATTTTTGATTAAAAGGAAGAAGAAGTTGTAATTGAACCTGTTAAAACCTCGATTGATGGAATAGAAAATTATGTTTAAACTATTAATGATTATAAGAGGTGCTAGTATATACAAAAGAGATACTTTACTTTCTAAACTAATCCTGAATAAATCAGCAAATAAATTAAATACAAGTAAACTGATGAGAAATACAGGGATTAGAAATGCTATTTTTACTACAAGTGCGTTTTTAATTAAGGATTTTATCTTTGACTTTTCATTCAAAGCCAAATGCCTTGGAATATAATAATTTAAAGCATAATTAAGACCTGGTGGCAATAACAAGCTAATAGTGACAATTATCTTAATAAATGATGTAGCTACTATTAGAAAACCCCAAACAGCATCAGTAAACAATCTCGCTAGAAAGAATGAATATATAAACGTGAAAAAATGTGATCCATAATGAAAAAAAAAGGAATAAAATGTATTTGTCGCTAAGGTATTGTATTCTGAATTATTATTTAAATGTTGAGTCTCTTCGTTATGGGGCTCCATTGTTGAGATTAATTTAGACTTATAATTTTAATTATGAATATATTAAGTAAGCTTAAAAAACGATCTGATTTTAATAAATTTTTTTAAGATCTTCTTAAATTTTAACGATTTTCGCCATTACTTAAATTTCTTTTTAAATTATTTCACGATCTTTAAAATTTTCTTTATAAATTAATAAAAAGGATCTTTATTCAGAGAAATCATTATTATTCTAAGTTTAAATTTTTCTATAAATTAAAATCGGGTATTATGATACCGAATATTAAAAAATCTTTTATCAATCTCATACATAGAATATTTATTAAGATTGTTCACTTTACTAAATTAGAATAAGTTGAAAAATCTCGAGCCTTTCTTTAACCCCAAAAGTATTTTAATAGTAGGTGTATCAAGAAAAGCCTCTACATTTAATTATACTATCTTAAAAAATCTTTTAGAAATTTTTTATCGAGGAAATTTATATATCTTAAATCCTAATGCTGACGAAATTTTAGGCGTAAAATCATACCATTCTTTAGAAGAATTACCTGAGATTCCAGAGCTAGCAGTAATAGTATTAGGAAAGAATATTGCAGAAATTTTTGAGAAACTAGCCAAATTTGGAGTAAAAAATATAGCGATAGAATCTGAATTACGAGTTGATACTGAAGATGTATTATTATTAGAAACTTTAAATCAACTCAGCGAACAATATGGAGTTTCTTATATGGGACCCTCAATGCTAGGAATAATTAATTTTATTAACAATTTCACAACATCAATAATCCCCGTAAGGCAGTATCTCATGCAAAAACATAGAAAAATTAAGGAAGGTGTTAGCTTCATAGCACAATCTGGTGGTTTAGCGGGGGCTATGGGATGGTGGGCACCTTCTCAGGAGATCCCTGTTTCTAAAGTCATTCATTTAGGATATGGATTTGATATTAATGACGCAGATGTCTTAAGATATTTTAAAGAAGACATTACTACAAAACTAATATTGGTTTTTTTAAGAGAAATAACAGATGCTATTATCGAGGCTGTAAGAGAGATAACCCCGATCAAACCAATTTTATTCTTTTATGTAGGAAAGGATATAAAAAAAGAAGAACAGTTAAAAAACGCAGGGGGAATCAGTGTTTCAAACTATATTGAATTATTCGAATTCGCTAAAATTTTTTTATGGTGTCCAGAACCAAAAGGTCCAAATTTAGGAATAATTGGTCCCAGTTCTGGAGCAATATATATAATTG
>CAYSZJ010000094.1:0-16864 GCA_964435435.1 uncultured archaeon | reverse complement strand
AATGGTAAATGTATTGGTTGTCAGAAAATAACCACAGAAATAAATTTACCATCGCTAGGATTTCATCATTTAATACCCTCTAAAAAGGATGTTATAATAAAGTGGGATAATATTTCTAAATACAGTATAAAAAGAATTATAAATTTACTTATAGAAGAAAAATGCATTTGTTTATGCTCGAATTGTCATAGATTGATACATTCTAAAACTTTTATTAACAATCTTAACGATATTTTTAGTGCTAGATCCCAAACTTTAATCCATCATATTATATCAGATTATAAAAGAATAATGACCTATATTAAAAATTACAATTTTAAAAAATATCTTAGGGATGTCCCGATAAAAGGGATATTTCCAATCAACGATAATTAAGGAATTATTCTTAATCAAATTGTAGAATTATAGATTGAGTTTACTTCTATAGTAGGCTACACCGCAAATTGGGCAAAAATATTTATCATCGATTACAATAGCTTTCTCAATGGGAATCTTAGCTTGACAATTCATAACGCAACAAGTTACTATTCGTTGCTTTCCCTTTTCTTCTTTAGACAATTTTATCATCGATTTTAGTGTGCGTTTTTATGTATACAATTATATGTTGCTTTTTTTCGATTTTTCGTAAGGTTTTAATTAGAATTTAATAAATTACAATTATAAAAGTTTTTTTTAATAATAATTGTTTTTATCGAGTTTTTAAAAGATGGAAAGAAGATCTAATAGACCTATAGATTATTTAAAGGATTCTATAGATAAAATAATTCTCATAAAAGTAAAACGTAATAGACTCTTCCGGGCAATGCTTCTAGGATTCGATGAGCATCTGAACGTATATGTAAGGGATGCTCAACAGATTTTTGAGTATCAAGACGAAGATGGTAATATTCGAGAGGAACATGAAGATCTTGGAGAAATTGTGATAAGAGGAGATAATATAATCTTTATTAATCTGGCTGATTAGAAGTGTATCCAGCTTATTTTTGTTAAACCTGATTTTAATTTTTACGCAAGATAAATCAAGTTAAAAATATCAAAAACTTTATTATTGTAATTTCAATCATCTTTCTTATTATTCTTAAAATAGAATTCCCCTAAAAATATAATTTTAAATCGCGATTGTTTAAATAGTTATAGATTTATAGACTACGACTTTAATATTAATTAAAATAACTAAATAAGAGTTTTCGAAAAATTGAATAATAAAGAGATTGAAACAAAGCAAGAAGCAGTAATAGTTAATCCTAATTTAGGGCGTCCAATATTGATAAATATTGATCCTAAATTAAAAACTAAAAAGCTTCAAACCGAGATATTATTTATCAGTAATATAGTGGATCCAAAAGTATTTGAAAAAAATATCAAGGGAAAAATAAATTTAGTTCCGATCCTTGATTATAGGTGGAAATTAAGAAAACTTTTCAAAAAAAAAGGCAAAAAAGAAGAAGTAAAGAAAAAAGGATTTTGGGGTAGATGGAAAAAAAGAAGATTTATTGCTAAAGCATCAGAAAAAAGTGAAAAAGACTATGATTTCAAAGTTGATGATATTGATTATAAATTAAAAAAGTTGAAGGTTCATTCCTATAGAGGAGATTCATTATCTCCGTCGCTCTTACATGTTGAAGAAACTTCTACAGTGTCAATAACTAATCTTTTATACTTAGAAACTTTGACTCCTCAGGATTATTTATTGAAACATGGAAATTTTGGGCATCTTAATAAATTCTATAAAGTATCTATTGAATTTGCCCTTAGTAAAGAGATAAAAAAATTTCTAAAAATGAGAAATTTTGTTATGTTTGATATTTTGTATTCAAAAACTCATATCAATTATCACTCTATAGTTGTATCTAAGCAACAGTGGAATAATTTTACATTTGTGCATGCTACTGATTTACATTTAGCAGAAAGAAACGATAAGATTTATGGAATTGTGAAAAATTGGACAGAATCTTCAATAAAAAGAAATGTCGATGAGTTTGTAAATATTTTCCTAAAGAAATTAAAAATTAAGAAAAGGAAGGAGACACAAAAGGAAACATTAACCGAACTTAAAATACCTCTAAGAAAACGCTTAATAAATCCAAATAACCAATTTCGGAAATTTATTAAGATAATGAATAGAAAAGTGCTTGAAAATGACCTTGATTTCATTGTATTAACTGGAGATCTTGTGGATTATACTGTTTTGAGTGAATTATCTAAAAAAGTTCGAAAAATTGGACAATTTGAGTATGATGATAGTAATTGGAAAATCTTTAAACAAATAATTCTTAATTCCAAGGATCAAAAGCATTATAAGGGGGTTATTAAAGGTGAAGAATTACTCTGTCCTTTTTTTACAATAGTAGGGAATCATGATTATAGACCTTATCATTATGATATTACATGGGCTGAAATGTATAAAAAAATAGGATTAAATGCCGCTGAAGCTGTTGCTTTAAATGAACTTCTTTCAGCTTCACCTATAACCGCGTTAGTAAAAACACCAATGGTTTTAAAAGGGTATTTATCGGAAATAAATCCTTCTTTAGATTTTTCTTTATCTCTTGGCAACAATAACTTTATTTTCTTAAATACTGGTTCGGATTCTTTCAAAAATTTTAAAGATTTAATCATGGGCCATCCATCAGTGACCGGATTACTGAATAATCAAATATTATTCTTAGAAAACCTCATAAATCATAGAATTAAAGAAGAATCTAATACATTCCTCTTTTTACACGGTCCCCCAATAAATACTGGTGAAAAGAAAATCAGTATTAAATTATTTGAAAAGAAAGGAAGTAGAATAATTAAAACGAAAATAGACGATTTTAAAGAATCTTTTTTAAGAAAACTTGGTAAAATTGCATCTAAAGCTCGAATAGATGGTTCTTTCAATGTTAAATATGGAACTGTCTCATCAAATTGGGAAAGACTAATAGAATTCTGCAAAGATTATTGTATACTTACACTCGCAGGTCATACTCATACACAAAGAGAATATCGATTAGAAGATCCGGAAATAAAAACTAGAGTCTATGCAGCACTTCCTTTTAGCTTGAAAAAGATTGAAAATCCCGCAGCAGTGTTTTTCGATGATTATTCAGAGATTTTAGCTGATGCTGAAATCATCGAAACTAAAGGACCATTTGTGGTGCAAACACCTGCACTAGGTCTTGGAGGTTATAAGAATCCTGAAACTGCTGGTGCTTATAGGGAAGTAATTATTGAAGATGGAAAATTGACTTCATTCAAAGTTAAATATATTCATCGTTAATCTCTAAAAATTCCTTTTATTCAATTGGAGAATGCAAAGTATTGCTAAAAATATCGAGGAATTTTCCTGATTTTAAATTGTTTACTTCATTTTTGTTACTTTTTCCCACCAAATAGAATCAAAATAAATACTAGCAATTCCAAAAAAATCTTTCTCACCGAGATTCTCTATATCTCCATCTAAGAATAAAATGTGCTTTCCATCGGAAGTATGTAATTCTCCTTTTTCTTTTAAGAACTCAAAGATAGGTTCTTCTCTAAAATAAATTTTTGAATCAAGAATAAATCCTACTGGTTCATCACCAAAAAAAATATTATTATGTTTATCAATTCTTATAAGAACTCGATTCTTTTCGTCTTTTACGGTACCATTATCTAAGGATCCAAGTAGTTTATGCTTTTTATTGAAAAATCTCTTTCCCTTAATAATACCTATTCTTTTCTTTTTTTTATTTAAGACTTCTATCATTAATTACACCTCAATTATATTATATAGAATGTGATATTGTCATTTTTGAATAAATACTCACGGGTGTGCCTTGATTTCTTCGAGGTAAACTTTAAGAATCGAAATCAACCAGCAAATTTCATGATATTTCAGGGAGGAATCGAAAATTTTTTCTGCTTTATTGATAACTTCTTGTTCAGAATAATTGTTATGACCTATTTCAAATATTAATTGAAATTCAGCAAGTGCCCAACATAGAGTATCATAAGGATAATTCTTTTTTGAAATCTCCTTAGCTGTATCCTTTATTTTAGACTTTAATTTATCGTCTAATTCAACACATACCCTAAGATCATCTCTATCAAAATTAATTCTTCCTTCGGTGCCCCTATATTCTAAATCCAACATTATTTACCACCTCTCTTTTTGTTTTATTATTATCATATCGAACTTTATTCGATAATTGATCATTTTTATTTTATTATTTTAAATCTTATTTCTCCATATATTATAAATTAATCTGTAAATTTATATGTTTCGAACACAGTTCGGCGAGAGAATGATCAAACCGTATATAATCTCTATTAATAGAATAAAAAAACCGATATCCTTCGTTTAATAATGTTGAGCAAATATCTCAAAACTGTTAAGTTAATAATCTTCAAAATGCAAAGCCTTATAAAATAACCTATAATTATATATAATTATAATCAATTAGAATTAATTAAAAAATATTAATGGTTCTAAATGCCAGATAATTGGGAAATTGGAAAGGAAGCAAAAGAATTAGATCAAAAATCTATCTTAGAAAGAATAAAGATTGAAAAGCGTTCCATTAAAAGGATTATTGGAGCACTCTTAATTTATTGTTTTACTATGATTTTATTCTATTTCTTATTGTAGGGTCAGAAAAATATGGAATTGATCTTGCTTATAATCATTCTAGCCTTTTTATTTGAATCCTTGGATTCTATGGCTGGTATGGGTTTTGGTACTGCATTAGGCCCATTATTATTCTTATTTGGTTATACTCCACTTCAAGTTGTTCCAACTATATTAATTTCAGAAGCAATTACAGGTTTCATAGATACATTTTTTGATCATGAATTTAAAAATGTTCGATATTCTTTCCATCCTTTAAATGATGCCACAAAAATTTCACTCATAATAGCATTTTTTGGCTGTTTAGCAATATGTGCTTCAATTCTCCTAAGTTATTTAGCAATAAAATTTCCTGATATCGTAATAAAAACTTATGTTGCTATACTTGTCATCTTTATGGGTTTTTCAGGTTTTATCAGAGTAAAATTAATGAGAATTGAAAAGTCTAGTACACATCCTAAAATGTTAATAGGATTTGCAGTATTAGCAGGTTTTAATAAAGGGATAGGCGGTGGAGGATATGGTCCAGTAATAACAATAGGGCAAATCTTTTCAGGCGTGTATGAGAAAAGTGCTACTGCCATTGTTTCTTTCGCAGAATCAATAGTTTCTATTGTAGGTATCTTAACTTTCTTTATTATCAGTTTTGCAGGGGTACAAGTGGATCTAGTTCTTTTACCATCAATTTTTTCAGGGGGATTTATAGCAGCTCTTTTAGCACCTTATATAGTAAGAGTATTCCCTAATAAAATTTGGAAATACTTTATTCCAATTTATACAATTGGTATAGGACTATTTTCTTTCTTAAAAATATTTGTATTGTAGTATATTTTAAATTTCAATAAAGAGAAATAGAATAAACAATTATAAAACAGTTTAATTTCTTGTTGTAAGAGGATTATTTAATAATTAATTTATTTTATCTGAAAAAATGAAAACTTTTATATTAATTAACTCGTCCATATTAATCTAAATTCAAAAACAGCCTTCAATTGACCTATTATTTCTTTTAATAAATTTTCTTCTTCCTCAAAAAATGATTTATTTTCTAGGTAATGAACATCAATTTTCAATTTTTTATCTTTAATTAAAATTTTATCTGAAATATTCCAGGGAGTTTCTTTAAAATTTGCTGTTTTATATTCTTTATTATCAAAACTAATTCTAACACATGTTATTTCTGGAAACTGCCATGCATTTTTAATATGATAAAGTGATCCTTTCAAAATTTCTTCGATTGTTATATTGGGATTTTCTAGTAATTTGATAATTCCATATAAACAATTAAGCTCTTTAACACGTTCTTTTAACTTATATTCTGATTTTGATATAAATTCACTTAAAGAAGCAACCACAATCCCTATAATAATAAAGAATAATGCACGAAGTATATTATCAATTAAACTTACATTTAATTCCGTAATTACGGAGAATATAATTATTAAAACTCCTAAAAATACCGGTGTTATTAATCCTTTCTTTCCCCACCAAATAGATCCTAAAATTATTGGTATATAAAAGAAATGTGAAAAAACAGCAATAGTTCTTAGGATAAAAATAAAATAATACATTAAGAAGATTGAAATCACTAAAAAAGAACTCATTAAAATGAGTTTGAATTTATTCTCTTTGATTTTCATCGTAATTTTAATCCTAAATTTAATTTTATTTACAATTATATGAATCTTAGAAATTATTAATAAAATTATGTCCTCTAGGTTAAAAATATATATATCAAGTAATAGATTATACTCTTAGTTCTATCTCCTAATTAAAAGAAAAAGAATTAAAGATCTTAATTAGTAACTTAAAGAACTTTACTAAACAGTTTAGTTAAAGTTTGAATAATTTAAATTATTACAGTAAAAATAATTGCTCCACATAATAATCCGAAAAAACCCTTCTAAAAATGATTATTCTTATAAGAACTCATATATTAGACCAATTTATCCTTTTAAAATATCACTCGATTCTATAGTAAATTAATTACTTTTATTGTTAATACTTCCTGTATTTTTTTCAACAATTTTATTTTGCAGTCTTTCTAAAAATTTATCCATCTTCTTTCTATATCGCCAAAGAAAAACAGATACTTTGAAATCCTCTTTTGAAATTATATTCTCAAAATGTAACTCATTTATTTTTTCTATTTTCATTTTAAATTCCTCTAAATTTTTATCTAAACACCCTCGTTTTGAATAAAATTTCAAAAATTATTTTGTTTTATTATAAATCTTTATTTAAAATTGCTTATCTTATAATTAAAAAATCGCAAGGGGCATGTTTTAATATTTTTAAAGATCTATTTCCCAAAAAAGATTTTTGCGGTTTAGAATGATGCCCATTACAACCTAAGATTACAAGATCAAATTCCTCTTCTTTTACTGTTTTTTTAATATAAATCTCAGGGTCCTCATCTTCAATTAATCGAGGTTCTACAGAGATATGTGCTCTATCAAATATTTTCTTAGTTTCTTTTAATATCTCTTTTCCTAATTCTTTACGAAGTTCTTCGTTATTTCTATAATCATTGGATAGAAGATTATTATCAGAGTGAAATATTGAGGGATGTTTATTATGTTTCAAGGAATGAAAAACCACTATCTTACATCTCCATTCTTTTTGGAATTCAACAATTTACTTAGCAGCATTATCTGAATGGGGTGATCCATCAGTAGCAAATAAGATTTTCTTATATATTTTTACCATCTCAGATTTTTTCTTCAAATTAAAAATTTAATTGATTTTTTTCAAATGAATATATTATTGAATCAAAATAATTTTCCCAAATTTTTTTTAGATGATTTTTAATATTTTCTTTAACAATTTCTCCCCTCTTGATAATTTCTATTATTCTGGGAGATTTAATCAAACTTTCCTTTAAAATTTCTGATACTATAATTTGATATAAGAAAGGTCCAAAATTTTTTTTAATCGTTTTTGTTATAATATTAAGAAAATCAGATCCATAAATGTCAAATTCTTTTGGCAAGACAATTATAATAACTACTTTGTCAAAATTTTCGTCTTTGATTCTGGGCTTTCTTTTTTTTCTTTCTAAAAAAATTTTAAATTTTTTCTACTAATGAGGTGTCTTTTAATTTTAAAATATTAATAAAAAATTGTTTTAAATGGTTATATCTTCCCATAACTTACTGGGTAATTAGTTTCCACTCTCTTTTTCTTATAATCTTCATTGTTAGATTCAATTATTTTTCTTTTTATCATACTTGATGAATTCAACTCATATTTATCATAATATCTATTTAATCTCTTAACTTCAATATGGCCTAAACCGTTTTTTTTTAAGGCTTCTCTTAAAAGAATAATATCAAATCTTACATCTGGGCCTAATAGAATGATATCAGGGTTAATTTCTGATATTGCTAATAATATTTTATTATCTTTTTTTCCTAATTTAGCTTCTTTTACATTTTTCAGATTTTTTATGACTTCTAACCTTTGTTCTTCAGATATAATCGGAAGTTTTCCTGAAAATTTTTCTCGATTTTTATCTGTAGCTACAATTACATAAACTTCTCCTAGCTTTGCAGCTTCATTAATTAAGAAAATATGACCTGGATGTAAAATATCAAAAGTACCAGCTATAAGTACTTTTCTAATAATCATAGACCACCTCTTTGTTATTATATTAAATAGATCTCATGAAATTTTAAGATATAAGTTTACATTTGCTCAATTATTTCTTTTAAAATCAATTCATTGAAAGCTCCAATCATCACACCTTTATTAACGAATGTTTCCCCATTGATTTTAAGGTTTTTATTTAAGAGCTTACCATCCTTAAAAAAGATTAAAGCGGGTATTGCATTGATATTCAATTCTCGAGCTAACTTACTATTTTCACCAATATCTATTTCTTTTAACTGTATAAAACCCTCATCTCTAAATTTTCCTAAGATTGTAGAGAGTAATTTACAAGACTTACACCACTTAGAACATAAAACAATTATAAATAACCCTTCATTAGAATCATAGATTCCAAATCTTTTCAAATAATCTTTTTTAATATAATAACCTCTTTAAAATGATAGAATTGAAATTATTTCTCTTATATTATGTTGCATTCCTGATAATGAGATTGGTTTTATGCCTTAGAAATCTGAGATCTCGAAACTTGAAACTAAACCACCTTTATTTTGAAGATTAAATAAATTGCTTTCAGATATAGTTTAAAACATTCATTGTCTACTATAATTCGCTTTTAGAATTTATTTTTTTTTGAATTGTTTACTTATTAAGCTTAATCTTTCAATTTCGCGAAGCAATCTTCACAAAAAAAAATCCTTCGCATTTTAGTTGCATCCCAAACCATATGACCTGACTTATGCTTTGTTTCGCAACCCCAACACATCTTAAATAATTCAGTGTCAACAAAAAATTCATCTTTCGTATTAAAAGTGTCATCTTTTATTATTTCTTTATAACTTGTCAATTTTTAGCAACTCAATTTCTTTTAATAGAGTATTTCTATTATTTATGAATAATTATTCAAAATATTTAAACTTGGTTTTTTGCTTAATCATTCATGAAATGATTGTGCCTTCTAATCTTCCAAAATGGCTCTTTTTTAGTTTTATCTATTGGTTCACCTTCTTGATATAGAGATAACCTAAAATATGTTTTATCCCAGAAGTCCTTTAATGGTGAATCCCAAGAAAACCAATATTTTATTCTTAATTCTTTAGAATTTATAGGATGGCATAAAAATATCTGAAATATAAATGATAATCTCTTTTCTAACTCTTGCATCTCATTTCCTTCCTTCAGAAGGAAATTTGTCTAATGAATTAATTTGTTCCATACTTTTTTATCACTTTACTTGTTTTTTTTTTGGACTTAATTTTTATGTAGATACTAAGATACTAAGTATTTTTTTTGAGTTCTTGATTTAATGGATTCCTTTCCAAGCCCAACTTTTTAAGTAATTGTAGATTGGATATTGTACTCTCAAATTCTCTTGATTACTAAAGCAGATATGAGCTGAAACAGAAGGAGGCACAAAAAGATCCTCCAAAAAGGATCGATTATCGATGAAATCCCTAGAATTTCATTATTTTTTTATAATATGAAAAACTTTCGAATTAAAAATTTGTTTTTCTAATATTATACTTAAATTAAAAATTTCACCAAATATTTTCCATATAAAGTTAATATTTTTAAAATATTATCCGAATATTTAAATAACTTACTTCTATTAATAAAATATTAAATAATATTTACAGAAAGACGAGTGGTAAATAGATTTCTGATACTGGAAATATTAAAGAAAAAGGATATCGTATTAAAAGATTTATAGATTTTGACAAAGAAACTAATTTTTTCTATAATAATTTATATTTAGATGAATTAAAAATTGTCATTAAATTACCCTTTATTGAAAAAGAAAATTTTAAAAAAGAAATTAAAATAGAAAAATTTTCTCTTGTTAACGATATCTATTTAACCTCATATTAGGGAATATGAAGTAGGTAATTACGGAGAGAATATGATTGGGGTTCAATATTTAACTGTATGAAGGAACTTGATAGATTAAATTTATTTATTCAATTACGATATTCCAGAGGTTGGAGTGAGTCTGGTCATCAGAGAGAAGTATTATTTAGATAGGAAATAAGAAATGAAAAGTTTGGCATTTCAGGATATACATTTTTATTCACCTATGAGTGGATTTAAGAAAATAAAGAATTTGAAATATTTTTTATACTAAATAAGAATTAAAATTCAACTGAGAGAAAGAAAAAATGAATAACATTAAAAATCAACTAAGAAATTGGAATAAAAAGATGGAAGAAAAAAATTATTGTTGCTCGAAATGTGGCTACTTATTTCATAATTATGATGAGCTAAGAGATTTTAGTAATAATAATGATTATTTCTCTTTAGGTGATGAAATATTAAATTAAATTAATTTATTTCTAGTTTATCCCTCTTTTTTCTCTCTATCTTCATATTTCTTAATTGCGCGCATTAAGGTTCTTATTGCCAATTCTGCGCAGTGTTTATGGTCATCTGGTAAGCCATGTAAAGCATTATCGAGATCTTTCGCTTTTAACTTTTTTGCATAATCTAAAGATTGTCCTTCAATGAGAAGTGTTGTTTGACTTGCTGTTGCGACAGAAGCTCCGCAACCATCTGTTAAAAAATTCGCTTTTTCAATTATATTTCCTTTTATTTTAAAAAAGAATTGCATAGTATCTCCACAAGATCCAGTATAGGATTGTGAAACTGAAATATCTTCCTCAGAAGGCTTACCCCAATTTTTTGGATTGTGAAATAATTTAACAATATATTCGTTATATACTTCAATCTCTTTCTCTACTATATCATTTTGAAGTTTTTTTAAAAATTTATCTAAACTATCTTTAGCCATTTTATACCTAAAATTCCTTAAATTTAAATTATATTTTCATTTACTTAAATATTCAATGGTCCATTAACAGGATAAAATTTATTAGCGTCAGGATCCACTCTTGGTCGCATATCTGGATTTAAACCTAACATCTTTACTACATTAGGACCAGTAATGTCAACATCTAAGATACCTATCCTTAAACCAATTCTAGTTAAACTGAAAGCAAGATTTACTGCTACAGTAGTTTTTCCAAAACCGCCTTTTCCTGAAATAATAACGATTTTATTTTTTATTTTATTTAAATTACTTTTAATATTGTCCATTCTCTTAGTCATTTCTTCTTTTTTTTGATCAATTTCTGGGGCTTGTTTTTGCAAGCTATTAATCACCTTAATTTTTATTATTAGTTTTTACCATTTCGACTCTGTAATTTAATTTTTAGTTGTTATCAAGTAACTATAATTAATTAGAAAATAAAAATACATTGGACAAAATCCGATATAAATATTTAATTATAAAAAATTATTCAATAAAAAATAACAATAACCGAAAAATATTTAAGATTGTGTTGTGATATAAGAATTAATTAGAAATTCTAAAATAAAAATTATCTCAGATTAATAATAAGTTTTAAACCGCAAATTATAATAAAACACTTATTAATGGTTCAAATTTATACATAATTTTTCTAGGATGATTTAAATATGAATGCTAAAAAATCTCTAATCGATGAAAAGGATAAAGAGATTCTTAATCTTTTACAAGAAAATTATCGGATTTCTTATCAAGAATTAAGTAAAAAAGTTGGATTAGCAGCAAGTACCACCCATAATAGAGTTCAAAACATGTTAAGCTCAGGTATCATAAGGGAATTCGATACCATTGTTGATCCATTTAAAGTAGGTTTTGAAACTATTGCAATTCTGGGTATAACCGTGGATCCTTTAAAAATGGATGACGTTGCTAAAAAAATAGCAGCTTATGACAGTGTTCAGCTAGTAGTTACATCAACTGGAGACCACGATATTGTAGTGAGAATCATCGCAAAAAATGATAAAGATCTTTGGAGGTTTATTAATGAAAAAATTAAGACTATTGATGGTGTTAAACCCCAAATGGATGTTTCCAGTTTTATAGATATTTACAAAATGACTCATAAAATAAACTTTAAAACTTTAAAAGAAGATTAAAGAATTAAGCTTTTTAAGAAATCAAATATTTTATTAGCATTTATTATATAATTTTAGCAAGATGGATAATTACTTTATAGTTTAAATTGAATCTATTGCCATATTTTTTTTTTAAATGGTTTTGAACTCATTAGTATGTAGAAACTAGATCCTCTCTCATTTTAATCACTTAACAATAGTTTTATGAATAATTATTCATAGAAGTTAAATATAATTAATAATTTTAAACCATAATACAAAATTTTAAAAAAAAAGAATGAGTGTAAGACATATGAATCGAATAATTGGAATTCCGTCTGATGGACCTGAAATATCTGATAATATATCACCTCATTTCGGACATTGTAACTATTTCATTGGAATCGAAATTTCGGATGGTAATAAATTTAAGAAAGCATTTAGTTTGCCTAACAATGGTCACTCTGGTTGTATGGAACCTGTTATAAATATGAAACAAAGAAATGTTACTGATATGATTTTGACCGGTATTGGAATGCGCCCATTCATGGGTTTTCAACAAGTTAACATAAATTTATTTCAAGGTATCGACGGAAGCATTGAAAAAAACATAGGAATGTTATTAGAAGGACAATTAACATCATTAAACAACGCTAGCTGTGGAGATAATTCTGAAAATGTTCACACTCATTAAAATGAAAACATAAAACAAATTTTAACATAGGATTGATGAATTTAGATGCCAAGTTTTAAAGAAACATATGAAGCCATCAAGGCAGATTGGAATGCGGGAGAAAAAAATTTCAATGTCAAGTGTGTAATGCTTGATAAGGGAATGCAATGTGAAGTGACAATGGGAGCAAAACCACATGTATTAACAATTGATGCTCCTGGGGGATTAGATGGAACTGATGAGGGTCCTTCTCCATTATTAGCAATATTGGGAGCTGTTGGGGCTTGTATTATAGCAGTAACAAAATTTTGGGCAAAAATAATGGATATTAAGATTAATGAACTTGAAGTTTTTTCTCGAGGACATATTAATCTAGGTGCTATTTTTGGGATTGATGATTCAAAATTACCAGGCTATGATAAACTTGAACCTGTCATTAGGATTAAAGCAGATGCTTCAGAAGAAAAAATTAATGAATTAATGGATAAAGTTTTAACCCATTGTCCTGTAATTACTAATTTCGGTGGAGCTTCCCCTATTCAACCAAAAGTTCAGATTAGAAAATAAATTTTATTCCTTTTTTTTTTTATTTCCCTTAAAAGTAGAAAATAATTCATTTAATACGTAGAATTTACCAGTAGTTATCATGGAAAATGAGAAGCTTTTTCCTATAAGTATAAATCCAAATCTGTGCGTACTATGTGAAAGATGTATGTATAGTTGTCCGAATAAAGCTATATTTTTTAAAAATTCACGTCGATATGTGAATTATGAGCTTTGTAAAGGTTGTTTAAAATGCATGGATGTTTGCGAACATGGAGCAATTGAGGTTATCTCGATCGATGAAGGGCATTTAGTTAGATTTAACATTGATCAAAATAAGTGCACATTGTGCAAACTCTGCTTGGAGGAGGACTTATGTTTTCAAAAGCTATTTGAACTTAAAAAAGATGATAAATCAGGAAAGGAAACGATCCAATTTCATAAAGAGAACCTTTCACAATGTTTCAAATGCTTAAAATGCTTTAAAAACTGTCCAAATAATGCAATATTACCTGAAATTATCAATAGTATTGATTAATTGCTATTTAGATTTTTATCTGAAATTTTTTATTTGTAAATTACTTAATTCTATAAATAAATTATAGTATTAAATAAATCAATTTTATATATTTCTAAATGAATTTTATCTTAGATTATAGTTAGTAAAATTATTATTCTCTATACTACATTTATAATTAAATTTGGCTGAGGAATATATTTAAAATTGAAACCCAAAAACAGAATATGTAAATGGTATCCTGTTTGTCCAATTAAATATTTTGTTGATCATGGTAAACTTGACCGAAAATGGGTTGAAAACTATTGTTTAGTTGGAAATAAAGATTGTATTAGATATAAACTAGAAGAAAGTGGAAAATATCATCCTGATAATATGTTACCTAATGGTGAAATTGAGGAAGATCTTTATTATTAGCCAATTGATCAATATTAATTTATTCTTTTAATATAAAAAGGGTTTAATTTTGAAATGAAATTTTCAAGACAAATCTATATTCTACAGGAATTATTACCCATGAAAATGATGGTGCTCATGGTCATCATCGGCTTCAGTATGAATTTTATCAACCCCATAACCTTTACCTCCTCCTGGAGCGCAAAGACTTTCTCCCCCTTCTAAAGTTCCATTTAATATTTTTTTGATAACATCATCGATTCTCCCAGTAACACCTACAATGACTTCAATTCCATATTGGTTAAAAAAAGCTTCAGCTCTACGACCCATGCCTCCCGCAATCATATATTTCGCTCCTTGTTGATTTACAAATTGGGGTATACTCCCTACAGAATGTCCAGGATTTTGAAGCACTTTTTTTTCTCGTACCTGATCATTTTCAATTGTAACAAAAGTAAACTCTGGTGCTCGACCAAAGTGAGCACAAACATTTCCTGAATCTGTACTAATAGCTATTTTCATTTTTTTTATCAACTTTTTTTTTTAATATATATAGGGATTTATAAAATTTAAGTTTAATGAATAATTATTCATAATATCGTAGTTGCTGCCAAGGACTGAAATTATTGAAACAAATGCTAGGAAGATATACATTAAGCATAAAAATGTAAAGAACTAAAATATTCTTTAATAAATGTTTTTTAATAATTTTGAATAATTAATAATAAAAATCTAAATGAATTCTTATACAAAGGGTATTAATTGGAGAAATAGTTATAATCATTTTTTTGGTGATTTGATATAGGAAGAAGGAGACATCGAAGATGGGTTATAAATACACCTAATAATAATATTTATTTTTCTAGTGATCCTCCTAAAGCTGAAGATTCGGTAACATTAACAGTCGCTGAATTTGAGGCTATGCGACTTAAACATTACGTTGGTTTAAATCAGAAAGTAGCTGCTGAAAGAATGGGCATTAGTCAACCTACATTTTCTAGAATTCTTGAAAGTGCTCATCAAAAAAATACTTTAGCCCTGCTTGAGGGAAAAGATATTAAAGTGTATGGTGGTAATGTTGATTACTATAAACCAAGCTTTTTGGGTTATGGTTGTCAAGATTGCAATCATGAATGGGAGGATGATAATGCATCAAAAGACAGGAAGGTTAGATGTGTTAAATGTAATTCTGATAATGTATATTATCTTATAAAAGAATTTATTTAGATTTCAAGGTTTTAAATAATAACTAAAAAAATAGGTAAATTAAGTTAAGGTATTATCCCATAATATATCTTTTAAATTCTTATAAATTTGTTTAATAGCTAAACTTGCCTTAGAATCTGGAGCGTAATCTATCACTGTTTCAGCAAAGGACATTGCTTTTGGGATTGTTAAATCAAATGGGATTTTTCCTATTATATTATATGCAGTATCATTAATATATTTAGTAAAGTCATTTTGAAAAGGGCTTACTAAATCAGCTTTATTAACTATTACCCCAAATGGGATATTAAATTGTTGAATAACTTCTATAACACGAATTAGATCATGTAATCCAGAAGGTGTGGGCTCACAAATAGTAATAACATAATCTAAATTTGAAACGGTAGCAATTACTGGACACCCAATTCCAGGGGGTCCATCTATTAATATCAGATTACTCTTACTAAATTCTTTTAAGTTTTTTACATATTCTTTAGAATCTGATACTAATTTTCCAGATGTGGTGCTACCTAATTGAGTTTTTCCATAAATTAAAGGAATTCCCATTTTACTCTTATAAGAAATAATTTCTCCACTTTTAACAACATATATATTGAAAGCATGCTGAGGACATAAAACCTTACAGGCTCCACAACCTTCGCATTTTAAATAATCAATTATTGGGATAGAATTCTGGTTATCCCAGTTTAAAGCATTAAACTCACAAAAATGGTCATCAATGCATTGTTTGCAATTAATACATTGATCTTCTAAAAATTCTGCTTTCATAGTAGTAAAAGTATCTTCTTTTTCTATTGTAGATTCATTCTCAGGAGGGAGAATAATAGCTAAATTTGGAGCATCAACATCACAGTCCAATACAATGACTTTCGTCATTGAATCTTGTTTTGCAAGACTTGCTAAAGAAGCTGTAATTGAAGTTTTACCCACCCCTCCTTTACCTGAAACTACTCCAACTATTTTTCTTTCCATGTTTTTAAGCCCCCTTTATAGATTTTCCATTTGTTTCTAACCAATTTTTCAAATTTTCATATATTTTAGTAAAAGCTATGAATGCAGCACCACTCTTGTCAAACCTATGATCATTTTCCATAAGCGGTGTTCCTAGACAGTAAGAATTCACAATATCAGCATCCAGAGGAATATCACCCAAGATCTCAATATTCTCATCTTGCAATTCTTTTAAAAATTGATCTCTAAATCCTAATAATGACGACCTATTTACTATTACTTTATAATTTTTCCCCAATAACTTTATCAATTCCATTATCCTCATTAAATCAAGTTTACCGAATTTTGTTGGTTCTGTAATAGGAATTGCTACATCTGCTGTATCAATCAAAAGTTCTACATCACAATGTGCCCCCGGTGCTGTATCTAAAATAATAATATC
>CAYSZJ010000093.1:0-16885 GCA_964435435.1 uncultured archaeon | reverse complement strand
TTGCTGCCATAAGATAAGCAGCAAAATAAATATCTATTCCTCGATATTTTATTTTCCTACCCCAAAAACGGGTGAAATATCCCATTATTCCAAAAAAAAGGGTTACAAATACAAAAATGGAAGACATTGTTGAAATAGCTAAAGATCTTGTAAAGAAAAAAGCAATTGTTTGGATTAAAGAAATCCAAGCCCATACAAAAACGAATAACATTAATCCAAAAATAATATAAGGACCAGGATTAGATGCGAATTGTTTCATTCCTCTTTTATTATCTTCGAAATTAAGAAAAATAGATCTTTTTATATCAGGAATATGATAATAAACATTTGAAATCCCTGCAATATATCCTTTTGAACCATAGTATGTTAATATCATTAATGGGTAAATAAGCATAAAAGTTAACCATCCAATTATGAAGGGCAATCCTAGGAGTGTTAAAAAAAGAGGGGCTGCAAAAAACGCTAAAGCATAAAAAACTATAGCAAAGATGAGAGCAATAGATTTTTTCTTAAATCTATTGATTATCTTTTCACTAATAAATTTATGAAATGGTGTTAAACCCTCATCTGATTCTTTACTTAAAGCAATATAAAGAAAATCGATAATTGGATATAATGAAATATAAATTAAACAGAATATAAATGGAATAAGTAATGCTAAGGGATGTACTTCGGGGGGTGTTGTTTCCCAAAATTCAGGTGTTTTAAAAGTAAATATAAAGCCTACCGTTATTACGACCATAACTGCCATACTGAAAATAATTCCGTAAAGTACACATTGAAAACGATCTTTAATATTGAATTCTCCTTTTTTAACTAACGAAACTTGTCTGTAAATTATATAAAAGCCAAATGCAAAAAAAGCTATAAATATTATAAGTAAGATTATTTCTGCAATCAAAATTACCACTCAAATTGGTAGAATATTAATAATTTAATATTATATTTAATTCTCTTGAAATACTTCTGTATATTATATAAAGATTTTTTAATTTATTAAATCTGGTGAGAGAATCATTGGAAAAGCTTGAAGAACAATTAGCTAGTTCCCTATATAAAATTAATTTTATTTTTAGAAACGAAAAAATTAATACAGAATGTACTAAAAGTCATAATGGGTTTACCTTATTAGGGGAATCTTTTGGTCCTTTTGAAAAAGGAAAAAAATATAAATTGAAAGTGTTTTCTGCCATTCCTTTTATTGAAAATGATGTTTTAAAAGTAGATGAGTCCGATAAATGTGACAGTGTTGATGTTCAAAGATATGCTATAAGAGAAAAAGATGATCAGAAATTGATTAGAATAGATAACAATTATTTCTTGACTAAAATTAAGGAATTTAAAGTATTCATGGAAAATGATATAAAACTCAAAAAAAAACCATTAATTGATTTTGATAGATTTATTTCATATACAGCAAGTTTAGTTGATAGTAGATTACTTAAATTATTAAAATTAGCCAAAGCAGAATTATCATTAGAGGATGAGAGAAGGTTAACAATTTCTGAAAAATTACTTTACAAATATATTTATAATTTAATAAAAACCTGGAGAGATTTTTTTTTAATAAACAAATAATCAATTAGTTAAATTCTCTTATATTTAATTGGTTAGTATAATCTCTTTAGAACCATATTTTTCAAAGTACTCTTCTATTTTTTTCGCAATTTCTTTATCTAGTTTAAGATCTGGCAGTAATTCTATAGCATTACTCATCGCATAATATTGAACACCTTGTTCTATGATAATTTCTTCGACACTTCTGCCATCATCTCGCAACTCGTTTCTATCAGTCAATACAATAGCGGCAATAGTGTTTACACCAATTTTCTTCAATTCTTTAATACTTCCAACTAGTGAATCACCAGTTGTAGCTACATCTTCCAGAATAATAACTTTCCCATTTGGCGTTCCTAAAAAAACTCTATCTTTCGGGTCTCCATGTTCCTTTTGTAGCCCTCTCCCCATTGATAAAGTATAAACTCCAGCATTATAATTTTTGTGCCTTTTTGCCCACTTAAATTGGGTTATAATTCCTAATTTACTTGCTCCTTCTGGTACACCATAAAAACAATTAGGGTTAAGATTCAAAAAATCTATATAGGATAGAAGATAATCGGTTAATTTATCAAGTAAATAGACATCAGCAGCTATATTTCTCCAATTAACATACCAGTAGGATTCTCTACCTGATTTCAATACTATTGGTTCCTTAAACAAACCAATTACATTGTTTTCAATAATAAAATTATTAAAGTTTATTTTTTCTTCTTCCCATTTCATATGAATTAAAATTAATCTTTCAATGTTAAATATTCCTTTCTTGCATTTGCATATTCTTGTCCATTAATTTTCCCTTCTAAGAATAATTTTTCTTTCTCCCGCATTATTTTCCTTTTTTTTGCTAGCTCTTTTCTTCTCTCTGCTTTCTGAAAATTATTTGAAATCTCTTGTGTTAACTTAAGAATTGTAGTATTTTTCATCTCTGATAATTTTTCTAGATAGGGTTTAATTGGTTTAACCATTTCAATTTTCTTTTTTGAGATTTCTTCAATCCGAGTTAGTGCTAAAACGATTTCTTCCATGTCATCTCCTTCTAAAACATTTATCAATCTAGGTATTGCAACATCTTCTAGAATTTCATCAAGATATTTCTCTACTTCTGATCGTACTTTAGCATCATCATAGTTTTTTAATTGGTTATTTCGAATATATTCAATAAAAATTAACGGAAGTTCAACGGGCCACTCTTGCATTTTTTCTTTATCAATTAATTGGACAACGCCACCTTCTTTTTTAAGAAAAATTCTCATATCCAATCACCTGTAGTTAGTTTTTCTGGTAAATATTCATCAGTTAAGAATTCAAATCCATGTGATGATAATGCTTGAATTTCTGCTTTGACTTTAAAATCAAGCGCTAATTTGAGATCTTGCTCCCATTGTTTATTTTTTTTAACGAAATCTTCCTTAAGGAGTTCTTTTGTCCTTTTAATATCCATTTTATTCATTGAAAGCCTACAATCATTCGGAATTTTATATTTATCTAAATCTCTGGTTAAAACTCCTAATAATTTTATATCTGGTGTAGCTAAAAATGGAGATTCATAACTTAAACGTTTTGATCCTCTTAAATAGACTGAATGTATATAATGTCCATATGGATCACTATCAACTAAACTAAAAACTGGGAGATTTAAATCTTTGCTTAGTTTTCTTAAAAACATTCTAGTTGCTATATCAGCAGCACCCTTTGCTGTCAAGATAATGCAAGGAAATTCTCGCCAAAAGCGAGCTTCTGATAATCTTATCATAGCGGCATCTTTCTCAACGACTATTATGAATTCCGCATCTGATTCAATTATTTCAATATTATCTAGCATTGGACTTATTGTCCATCCTCCACTACCCAATCCTTCCAAATCGATTATATCATTTTTATCTCTAATTCTAAGTCTGCCAATACATGAACCTTTAGCAGAGGCTACAATGTGAGTAGAATTTCTAGTTGTATAGAGCATAGTAGCAACATCTTCTATGCTCTTATCACTATTTTTCTGATCTTGGAATAATTTAACATCTGAATAAAAAATCTCTCTTTTGGTTGCATGTAAATCTTTTATTAATAACTCATTAACCTTCTCTAAAACTTTCATTAACCGTGTAATATCTGCAACACTCGTGAGTGAATGAAATTGTTTTTCCATGATTTGCTTACCAAGAAGCAATAAATCATTTTCTTCATCCCAAATAATATTTGAACTTGTTCTAGAAGGAAGTTGAATAGATGGACGACCTGTATCATATACTTTTTTTAAAACATCATCAATTAATAAATATAATCTTTCAAGAGCTTCTTTTCTTTTAAGATCATCTATTTTAACGGTATCAGGAGGGAGTTCAAAAGGTTTATCTTCATTCCCTTTCTCTAAATAATCATTAAATAACTTTTTAGCAGCTTTTAGATCCCATTCTTTACTTTTTCCTTTTTTAGCCATAATATCTTCACCAATTTTATTTTAACTTCCAATGTTTTCTACCCATCTTTACTTCAACCAATACTTGTCCTTTACGCTCTAATTCTTTGAGTTTTAGTTGAAGATATCTTGCATCCATCATATCTTTTATTTTTAATTTAAATATTAGATGTTTGATAGTTTGCCATTCATCAGATAGGGTTTCTAGTATATTATCAGTTGTTATAACTGGTAATGTTGTTTGAGTTGGTTCTGGTTTTGAAATTTTAAGTTTAGGTTTTGATTTTACAGGTACTTGAGCAACAGTAGGTTTTACCTGTGGCTTTTTTGCTACTACTTTCTCAGGGACTATTACTTTTTCTATAACTCTTTCTTCTTTAAATGATTTCAATATTTGTTCTACAATTTCAACTTTTTTAGCTTTAGAAGGAATAGTAATTTTCTGTTCAGCACAATAATCTCTAAGTTCCTTTACAGTCCAATTCAGAAGAGTTTTTTTGGAAATTTTTAGTTTAGGTTTTTTAATAGGTATTTCTTCGTGTAGAGGTTTTACTTCACTAATTACCTCAATTCTCTTAGGTTCTTCTATCTTAATTTCTTCCTTTTTTATCTCTTTCTCAATATTTATTGGTTTAAGAGGCTGGGTTTCTTGCACAACTTTAGGAGCAGCTTTTTTACCGATTGCTCCTCTCATTAAATCTTCCAATTCTTTAGCATTTATTTTTGCTTTATAAATACTACTTCCCTGAGTGACAATATTATAAACACTTTCAACGAAAATCGGTATATATCGATCGATTAGACTAGCTCTTTTCTCACTTTTACGAAGACTTGCTTTTCTATTAAGATAAACTCGTAACCTTCTTCCAATTGCTTCAAGGCAAAATTTTATTTCTTTAATTAAATCTTCATCATCAGCTAAAGCATTTTTAGATTGAGATTTAAACATTAAGTGAACAAAAGGACCAGCAATATTTACTAATAATTTTATTGGTCCTTTTGGCAATCTATTATCATATGTATCTAAATTATAATTTTTCCAATTTACTGATTGAACAGCTTTAGTTATAGCACAATCCGCACTATCTCTAAGTTTGGGTGTTCTATTTACAAATCTTGATAGAACATCTCTAGAACGTTTTGGTATTTCAATATTTCTAGAATAGGCCAATACTGCTTCCACAACATAAGCCAAACCTTTTCCGCTTGTTGGAGCTCTTGTTTCTGCTGCAACAAAATCATCATCTTTAGTATAATTTTCAATAAAATATTCAAATACATTGATATAACTATTAATAGGTTCTAAATCTGAATAAGTAAGAATGTCATTAATAGATTGTTTATATTGTTCATCATCTACTTTATCCTCTTCAATATCGATACTTCCTAATATCTCAGAGCTTACATTAATGATTTCATCAGAATCGACAGATATATTATTTATAATGTCTTCACTAATCTTAGGATCTTCATTTATCAATACTTCTTTTTTTTCTTCTCGTAAGATTTCAGTCGATTGGTTTATATTTTCTATTGGTAAATCAAAATCATCTAAATTCTCTGAAATTTTCAATCCAATTTCTTTAATTAGAGTATTCTCTAAAACAGAATCACCTACAGGAATAGCTGTGTCTGTAGGTGGTGCTAGATATCTCATGGATTTAAAAGCAAGAAAAAGAGAATTAAATTGTTCTTTTGTTAAATCGATAGGTTTAACTTTTGAAATTTGAACTTTATTGACTAAATCTTCAAAATCACTTCTATTCTTTAATTTTTTTAATTCAATTAATCCATCTTTATGAGGTTCAAAAAGATTATTCAATTCAAGCTTTTTTTTTTCTTTTTCTTTTTTAATGTTATCTATATTTTTTAATAACTTTTTTATTTCTTTTTCAATGCTTTTTATTTCTTTTAGTGTTTCAGATTTTTCAATTCGATTATTATATTTTCTTATCTCTTTATTAATCTTTTCTTGGTTCTTATCAATTTTATTATAATTATCCATTAAATTCCAAACATCTTCTTTCAAATCTTCAGATTCAATTTTATATATAATTAATTTATCTCTTGGTTTATTTGACCGACCAAATACTCTTTTTTCAAATCTTAGGAAAAAAATTTTATCAATTTTTTTTTGAATTTTAGATACAAAACCTTGTTCAAGAATTAAGAGGTTCAATTTATCTTGAAGGTCTCTTTCGGCTAATCCTACAATCTCCTTGGCTGTTCTGGAACTAATTCTAACAAAATTTTCTTTTAAGAAGGCAGTAATAGATTTATTTTCTGATTTGGTTATTAAATCTTGCAAATCTCCAATATTAACAGATGAAGGATGTGGTTTGGCATATTTTGGTTCTTTTGGAAAAGAAGAAACTAGTCTTCGATAAATCTTTTCCTTACCATCTGGATCAATGTAAATAATGGTTAAATGAGGATTCATAAATGCGGTTTCTTCAATGTATTTTTCAACATAACCTCTGACGTATTTTACATTAAGATAATTTAGCTTGATATATGTCCCATGAAGAAAAGGGCTATCTATATCAGTGGGGTGAATTAAATACTTTTTTTCATTCTTAGATGTTGTGAAAAATTCAGTTCCCGTAGCATACACATTATCAGCGGTTTTTGAAACAGTGATAATGGGTCTACCAGTTGTGTTTTGAGCATCACTAAATGCACTAGGAGCACCAAATCCTTGACTTCCGCGTGTTTGTTTGAGTTCTATGGATTTTGATGAAGCTAGGTATCTTCCAAATTTTCTTAAATCTACCTTAGACATTCCGGTCCCATTATCAAAAATCTCGAAAGTAAAACTCATTACATTTTTTTGACTTATTTCAGATGTCAGATACGAAGGCGCCTCAAACTCTCTTATTCGAACTATACAAATTGGTTCAACATCAATGATATATTCAACAGGTTTAATTAGTTCTTGCATATCGTCAATAATTCGTTTTACTTCCTCTTCTATTTCTAATTCTTCTTTATCAGTAATTTCTCCAGATTCTTCTTCTTTTACTTCTGATTTTTGAACTGTAGAACCATGCACTTCAGTAGTTTCAATACCTAACTCTTGCATTAAAGTATGTTTTGCCTCTGGGTCTAAATGTTGAGATTTTTTTTCTTCTTTTGCTTCTTCTACAATAGAGAATTTCTCTAAAAATAATTCTTGATCTAAGGAGAATTTTATTTTTGAATCAGATTTATTTAATTCCTTCCACTGAAAGCTTTCAATAGCATCAAGCGCATTATCTGTAAATTCTGCACAATATTGAACATGTTTCCAGTATCCAAACTCAAAACCAACAAGCTGAGTTCTCTTTCGCATATATTCTGCGATTGTCCCTTGTTTTATCTTACCTTCTTCTTTAGATGAAATTTTAGACGCACTCTTTTGTTGTTTTATTTTATTAATTCTTTAAATAAATTATAAATTTTTACGTGTTTATTACAAAATCTTCTTATATTATAGTTATGGATAAGATCAATGATCTCTTGTCTTAATCTTTAAATATTATTAGCATAACTATTACTAATTTCTTCATTTTTTACAGTAATTAAATTACTATTTAAATATTTTGATTAGGATCTTAACCTTTAAAATTTTAGAAGTATTTGGAAAAAGAAATTAATAAGCCTTTACAGTATAATAACTCTAAAGGTTCCTTTTTTTAAAAGACTCTAAAGTTACATCAAGTATTTTAGATGCTATAAATCTTTTTGTATTTCTCTCAACATGAGTAATATGTTTTTTTTTATCTACAATGAATACTTCATTATATTTACTACTAAATCCTATATCTTCTCTACCAATATCATTTGCTACAATTAAATCTGCTTCAGATTTAACAAGCCTATTGTACGCCCGTTCAATTAACTCACTTTTAGAAACATTTGTTTCTGCCTTAAATGCAACAATAAATAAATTGTAATCCTTTTTTCTAGCAACATTAATTATTTTTGGAGTTAATTTCATATCAAGATGTAATTCCTCTACATTATCAGAAGATACTTTTCCCTCAATACATTCGATAGGTTTATAATCACTTACCGCTGCAGCTGAAATGAAAAAATCATAATTCTTATATGAGATTTCCTCTTTAACAGCTTTTATAAAATCATCAGTAGATACAACGTGTTTAATGTTTATATAATCTGGAAGTTTTGCCATGCATTCTCCGGCAATTAACAAAACATCGGCTCCTCTGGCAGAAGCTTCTTTTGCTAATTCTATTCCCATTTTTCCTGATGACTTATTTGAGACAAATCTAACAGAATCTATTGCTTCTCTTGTGGGTCCTGCTGTAATAAGAATTTTCTTACCCTTTAAATCTTTCTCAGAAATTAATAAATCTATAACTCTATCAATTATATCATCAATTCTAGCAATTTTAGCTTTTCCCTCAGATATTCTAGGCCCTAAGATTTCGATTCCACATTCCCGTAATTTTCCTTCATTGTTCTCTAAAATAGGGTGTCTATACATGCTCTCATGCATTGCAGGTACAATAACTATAGGTATAGACGATCCAAATGCCGTTGAGACAACTGTTGTAACAGATGTATCATCGATTCCACATGCGATTTTTGAAATAGTATTTGCGGTAGCAGGACATATTAAAATTAAATCAGCCTTTCCAACACTTCTAGGTCTTTCTCCCGCTAGATAAACATGCTCTACAGCTCCAGTTAATTTAGTTATTACTTTATTTCCTGTTGCCCATTCCATTAATGCGGGATTTATTAACTTAGTAGCTGCTTTGGACATAACACAAATTACTTCAGCACCTAACCTCATAAGTTCTCGAGCTATAATTGGAGAAGAAATAACCGCTACGGAACCAGTTAAACATATACATATTGTTTTACCTCTTAAAATGGTTCCTTTACTTTCAACAATATCTTTTGAGGGATGCTGGAACGTATTGTTTTTCATATCTTGACCATTTAATTATATTTTTTTAAATAAAGTTACAGATCCTATTTAAAATAAAGTATAACCAAATTAAAAAAATATTGTTATTAAAAAGTCCAGCTTTATGAAATTATCTTTATTTATCTTCGATAATGAATAGAAAAACAAAGTTTTTCTTCAAATTAATATAAGTCTAACAATTATGGTGGCTTTTAAATATTTTGTACTTAATTTTTTTACAAGTTTTAATAAAACTGATTAAATTAAAATGCAAAAAATATGTGATCTTCATTTACATAGTAAGTATTCTGGAGGAGCAAGCAAAAGTATAGATATTTTTAAAATCGCAATTAATTGTGAGAAAAAAGGGATAGATATAGTAGCTACAGGGGATTGTATTCATCCTATTTGGTTAAACGAATTAAAGAGCGAGTTACTCGAATATTCAGATGGAATGTTTTATAGTCCAAAAGTACCAAATGTAAATTTTGTATTACAAACTGAAATTGAAGCTATTTGGAATTACAAATCTAATACGAAAAAAGTCCATTTCATCCTCTTTTTCCCTAACTTTGAAAAATTAGAAGATTCCGCGGAATATTTATCAAAATTTGGCAATTTAAGAAAAGAAGGAAGGGCTAAATTATACAATTCACCTGAAAAAATTATTTTTGGATTAAAATCGATTGATAATGATATTGAAATAATACCAGCTCATATATTCACACCTTATTTTGGTATATTTGGGGATACCTTACAATTTAATAATTTAAGAGAAGCATTAGGAGACGCAACAAAATATATTTACGCTGTAGAAACGGGATTAAGTGCAGATCCGCTAATGATAAGGAGTATTTCAGATTTAGATAATATTTCAATTATTTCTAACTCAGACAGTCATTCTACAAATTATCATAGATTAGGTAGAGAGGCTACAATATTGAAGTTAAACAATTTAAACTATAGAAATTTAATTGATTCTATTAGAAAAAACAGAATTATTAAGACATATGAATTTAAACCTTCAGCAGGTAAGTATTACTATGATGGACATAGAGAAGATCGACATTTGCATGGTGAAGATTACTTTTGTAGCCCTAAACTTAATGTTATAAATTGCCCCTATTGTGGTAAAAAACTAACAAAAGGGGTTTTATCTAGAGTTTATGAATTAAGGGATAAAAAAAATCCTACATCACTTAATTTTCAATACATTGTTTCACTATTACATTTAATTACAGTTATTTTAGGAGGAACTGAATATAGTAAAAAAAATCTTTCTATATATCAAGATTTAACTACTAATAATGGAGGTGAATTTAATATTTGGGAAGGAAAAAGCAATTTTAATGGAATTCCTGAAGAACTAATTGATGCTATTTGTAAAATAAGAAGAGGAAATTTCTGGTTTATCCCAGGTCATGATGCAATATACGGCAAATTACAATTTGATACATAATATTATTACTCAATTAAAGGAGTCTACAATATTCAATTTTAGATTTAACTTTAAAGCAAAATCAGAGAACTTTTTAAATTTTTCTGGTTTAAGAATGAATCGATCTTCTAAATTTAAAATATTTAAAAACTTACTACCATAATAGGTTCTATTTATTTCTGAAATATTATAATTAATTTCATTTTTATCATGAGATTTATAGATCTTAGATGATTCAAATTCTTCTTTCCTAATATTTAAGATTTGATTGGAATATTTTGAAAAAGGGGTATTTCGTAATTTTTTCAAATCAAACATTATTGTACTCCCAATATCTCGTTTGTTCAACAATTCCTTTATATATAAATGTATTTCATTCAAAAATCTTATTTTAAAATCTTTTAAATTAATATTAGAGTAAAGTATATCTTTCATAATTTCTAAGTATGGCAAATCTATTCCACTTAATTCATTCTTCAAATCCAATAATGTAAGGATTTGATGTGATCTCTCTTTAGGTTCTGATTTTAATTCTTGAAAAATATAATCTTTCTGTTTAAATATAAAATCAAACAAGAATTTTTTAAAAGCTTTAATAAAGTGAGAGTAATTTGGTATAAATAATTTGTTTGGATTAGTTATTACTATTTCATTTGCTTGAAAAGGATTTATTTCTTTGTTTAAAACTGCTTTTATAAGTGATAATGGATAATATCCTTCTATAAAAGCCATTCCTTTAGAAATACTTTTAATTGCATCTTTAAATGAACACTTTGTAATTATATTAATTGTTTTGATAATACTCTCTATTTTTACAGGGGTTTTTTTACAATAACAGAGATCAAAAGGTTTTAAATCATGAAATAACGGATTATTTTGATCTGGAATTATAATTTGAGAGCCATAAGCATTCACAATACTTCCTTGAATGGGTTTACTTGCTAGATCCCATTCAATAACCATTACATCATCTGAATATTTTTGTTCTCCTTCATAACTATATTCTATATTTTTGCTTAACAAAGAAAAACCATTAATTGATCTTATATCATACTCATTTTCTCCCCAGAATTGTTTTCTATAATAGTCAACATCCTGAAAGGAACTCAAATCATCTAAAAATAATTCTTTCATCATAAAGTAATTAATACCGATTTCAGATGACTTAATTGTTTGCTCATTTAATCCAAAAAAGCCAATACGAGAAATTATGTAGTGATAAACATGATTTTTTATATTATCTGTACTGTGTTTAACAATATACGCATTTCTTTTTTTTCTGAATTCCCCTTTAGTTTTTATTACATTATATTTTTCTATTAAAAATTTTAAAAACGAAAATTTTTTCAAATATACTTTTCTTTCAAGTTCTTTTATTTCTGTCTTGTATTTTTTATATTTAATATAAAATTTTTCTTTTGGAATATCTATTACTTTGAATTGTTTTTTTAACAATTTTAATTTGTCAATTATGCAAAAATTATCAATTTCAGAAAAAAAATAATTCAAAATTTCATGTTTTAACGAATCTAATTTATTCTGATTGATGATCTGTTTGAATTTTGGATTTGTTTCAACAAATCTATCATAATTTTTTTTTACCAAATAAATTGAGAAGTAATTATCATTAAAATTGGTGCTATTAACTAATTTTTTTATATTATTTATATCTGAAGCTATAAAAGATATATCAATGAAATTAAAAATTATATCAATAGATTCAATGATTTTAAGTAAATTATAGAAAGAATATTGTGGAATTATGTTTAAAAATTTTTTAAAACCTTTTTCTACAAACTCAATATTTTTTATAAAATAATCTCCTAACTCATTTTCATATCCATATTTTAAAAATTCAAAGAATTCAATGAATAAATTGTTTTCTATTGCTGTTTTGATATAACTTTCAATAATAGGCTCTCTTTCACATTGGGTAATAATTGCTTTATTTAAATAACTCAGTGCTTCAACGCAATTTTCGCTTTCAAAGTAATTATTAGCTAATAACAAGAAGTTTTTCTTTTTTTTTTTTGAACCTAAATCTTCTGAGGTTAAATTATAAGTTTTTAGATTTTCTAATATTTTTTGAGAGAGCTGGTCTTTGATGATTAAAAAAAGTTTAATAAGATGAACACAAATTTTCTTTTCTCTTTCAGAATGAATCAAAAAAGAGGGACAGTCATGATATATCTCAGATTTTATTTCATCAATTATAAGATGATATTCACGTTCATTGTCTAATATAACACTTCTGATTTTTATCGGTTCTTCTCGTAAATAAAAAATATTTATTTTATTACTTAGGAATTTAAGACTCTTTTGGTAAAGGTTTAAGCCGAATTTATCTATTATTAGACTTGGTATTGATTTATTTGTCATCTTACCATTTAGAACCTTGATTTTATTATCTCTGAAATTAATTTAGGAAACTCATTCCAATCTTTAATTGTTAAAAGTTGTCCTCCAGCAACCTTTATCATTTTTTTAGCCTCTTTTAAATTATAAGAAGATTCAGGACAAATTAAGATAAAATCTACACCTAACGAACGCATTTTTCTAAATTCTGTCATAGTCTCTTTAAGATCAAAAATTTCAGCATCAGTAAATAATACATTTAATTTTTCACGCGAATTTGAATGCTCTTTAAATTGTTTATTTGCCCACTCAACGGCACTTTGTATTCTTGTACCCCCTCGGGCAGAAACAGAAAGGAGCTCATCTGCTAATTTATCTAAATCTATTTTTTCATCTAAACATTTCAAAACATGAGTGTCCGACTCAAAGAAAGTGATTCCGAGCTCATCTTTACGCATCCCATAGCACAACATCGTCACACAGATCCCCATATAAGCCAGTTTGTCTCCAGACATACTTCCGGAAATATCTAATTCAAAACAAGCAGTTCTAAGACCCTTAGCTGTTTCAAAAACGAAAAAATCATCATATTCTATATGTTCTAATTTTTTTCCTTTCTCTAAGATATTAAAAATTGTTTCTTCAAGATCAATATTTTCAAAATCATCTCCTATTGTGTAGGGTCTAACTATATTAATAGGAATTGGTCCTGTTGTGGAGCTACCTAAACGAGCACGAGAGTAATAAATACCCAGTTCGATTAAAACTTTTTTTGCTAATTCTTTTACTTTCTGCTTTGCATTCTCTGGTAAGTTTTTTCGGTGGATAAACCATTGTTTAAGGAGATTTTCACCACTACCTGCAGTTAAACAGGAGATCATTTTATCTTGTGCTTCTTTACCACCGATTTGTTGAGCACCTTTTAAAGCATCACTCAGATTAAAATTCCCTAAAGCTCCTAAAGCATCTCTATTATCTGAAGCCAAAGCACTTGATATTAATTCTTTAATTCTCTCAAAATTTAATTGATCTTTAAGTTGATTCATTAAATTACTTAAACGTTGAAAATCAGCTAATTTTTTATCAACTAATTTTTTTAACAATTGATAATTCGGTTCTATTAATTCAAAGATATCCTCCTCTGACATTTCAAGTTTTTTTCCAGATTTTTTTATATCTTCTGGCTCAGGATTTAATCCAAGTTTTCTTAAAAATTCGACTGCATTTTTTAGTTGATAAGGATTTTCACATGATTCTAAAGTTTGGGAAATTAGATTTGGAATAGTTTGAGCCATTTTTTGACCACAATGCATATTTGGGCAACTATTTGCTAACTGTTGTAATTGATGAGTTAAAGTTTTGAAAGCTTCGTATTTTTTACTCTGACTCATGGCTTCGTTAATAGCATTTTCAAGGGCGTTATTAAAGAGGGAATTCCATGATTTATTAGCAAATGCTGTTTTAGTTAAAGTTTCAAGTGAAATATTCATTTGGGAATTTTTAATCTGTTGATCAAATTTATTTAATAATGAGGTTCTAAGGTTAGTGCCAAAAAATTGGTCAAGGGAATTTGCTAAGTTAAAGTTATGTTCAAATGAAGAATGTTTTAAAGAATTACTTAGTACTTTATCTTGATTAAAATTGGGAGATTCTCCTAAATGTTTTGCTGCTTGAAATAATTGATCTAAGTTATCTATTTTATTTTGAAGTTCATTTCTCAGATTCTCTAATTGTTTTTTAGAAATGGCGTTGGTGTCTTTTAAGAATTTCATAGATTGTAGTAAATCTTCTAAACTACCTGATTTTATTAATTCATTTAAATCAGGCCCAATATTTTGATTATTTAAAGCTTTACTTGTAAGTTTTTCCCATTCTCTTAAAGATTGTTCTAAAATTAGATTATTTAATCCTAAGTTATTACCAGCTTTGAGGTCCTTAGGATCTAAAGAATTAATTTTTTGAAGCATTCTGTTTTTAGCTTCTTCTAATAATTCTTCTAAAGATGTAATTTGCTCTTTATATAACTCGGAATCGTCATCAAAAAAATTAAGAGCTGACTTAAATGGTTCTTCATTTCTTTTCTGGTTTAATTCATCCATAAATTGTTCCATTTGTTCTATAAAATCAGTGTCGATCGATTTTGTAACTTCAATTTCATCTATTAATTCTTGTAATTCATCTAATTCTGATTTTATTTCCCTAGGAATCAATTCATCTTCGAATTCATCAAATTCATTGCCTTCAAAAAATGATTTCATTATATTCTTTTTATAATTAGGAAATAAAATCTCAAAAGCAATTTCTTGTGCTAATTGTTGATTATCTGGGAAAGATGTAACCTTACCAATCTCAATGAAATCGCTTGGAGTTACAGATCCCTTTCGGTAATATCTCGACACAATTAATTTAGGGATTGATAATACTTGACGTGATGAGGGTATTTGAATTATGTCTGGATGTTTTCTCATCCTTCGAATAAATTCAACAGCAAACTCACATGGATTTTCAGGAAATACTCCCAAAGAATTACCCTCCCAAAGTTTTTTGAATAATACTTTCTATGACATTTTCAACTTTTACTCCTGGTTTCGGTTTTATACTTCCTAATAATACATGTCTCGCTATTTCAGATAAATATATATAAATAGATTCTTTTTCTTTTACTTTTTCTTCTTTTTCTAAAAGTCGTCTTCTTCCTAATAATTTAGCCATTGCAATTCCAGCCCTAATTGAAGCAGGAATGTCAATATCAATCTTATTTTGTCTTGTTTCTTTTATAACAGAATATATTAGCTCTAATTCAGATTCCTCGATATGGAAATGTTCAGGTAAATTTATTCGTATTATATCCAGTTCCGTTGATTTATCGGGATAAGTTAATTTAATCCATACTTTTATCCTATCCTTTAATGCTTCAGATAGGCGATGAGTTCCTGATAACTCCTCGGGGTTCATCGCACATATAAAGAAAAAATCATCTTGAGCTTTAATCCTACCTAAATGAGGAATTCCAATTGAAGCTTCTTCTAATGGCTCCAACAATGTATTTTGTGAATATTCTGTAGCTCGATTAATCTCATTCGCTAAGAATGTACCTCCTTCTAACATAGCACTTAATAAAGGCCCTGGATTAAAGGCTTCTAATATAAAACCTTTCTTTAATGTAATTGCTGGATCAAATGAACCGACAAAATGAGATGGTTTAATACTCTCATCCATTGTAAGCCAATAAAAATTTTTTGATTTACTCTCACGGGCGCGTAAACTAGCAAAATATCGACATAAAATTGTTTTTCCAACTCCTGGTGGACCAACTAGGGCTGGAAAAAGACCTGTTGCCTCAGCATCTCTTAATAATTCAAGTGCCTTACCATATTGGCCTGAAAGAACGATATCTATTTCTTCTTGAGAGATATCTTTGATAAATTGTTGATTAAATAATTCCTCAAATTTTTGTTTATCTATCATATTTAAGGCTCAAATACTTGTAGAGAATTTTGATGTTTTTCTTACATGAATATTAAGTGCTAGATAATATAAAACTTTAAAGTTAATAATTAAAAGATATTATAATTTCTTAATCTATTCCATTGAGATTATTCAAATATTTGTTATTTTTTCTTAAAATGATAAAACCTTATTTTCAAGAAAATAATTTTATCTTATTTCATGGGGATGCCTTAGAAATCTTAAATCAATTTGAAAATAAAAAATTTGATTTAATTTATGCTGATCCCCCCTATTTATTATCAAATGATGGGATTACATGTTCTTCTGGAAAGATGGTCTCTGTAAATAAGGGAGATTGGGACAAATCCTTGGGGTTTGAAGAAGATGTTAAATTTATTGAGACTTGGTTAAAAAAATGTAAAAGAGTTTTAAAAGGAAATGGGAGTATTTGGATTTCTGGAACTTTACATGTTATTTATAAGATCGGTTATTTACTTGAAAAAAATAATTTTGATGTAATTAATGATATAATATGGTATAAACCAAATGCCCCCCCTAATTTGTCGTGTAAATATTTCACACATAGTCATGAAATCGTATTATGGGCTCGAAAATCAAAAAAATCCAACCATACATTTAATTATGAAGAAATGAAATTGTGGAATAATCCAAAAGACAAATTAAAAAATAAAGATAAACAAATGAGAAGTGTGTGGTCTATTCCATTGATTCCTAAAAATGAAAAAGA